>JADFKI010000275.1 GCA_022565015.1 Chloroflexota bacterium | reverse complement strand
GTCGGGTCGCGCCTATCAGGATGGAGCCGTCGGACTGCGGGATGTTGGTCCCCATGAAGCTGTAGATGAGTATCTTTGGCAAGAACCCCGGTTTTCGGACGAGCAACCTCTGGCCCTTGACCGGGCGAACGGGCAGAGCCGGCTGCTGAATCCAGCGCCGGAATAGGCCAGTCCAGGGACCTGCGGCCAGAACCGTGTGGCCGGCAAGCACCTCGCCCCTGTTTGTGCGAACGCCCAGGACACGGCTGCCTTCGGTGACCAGTGAGATGACCTCTACGCCCTCAGAAAAGGTCGCGCCCATTGCCCCGGCGGCATGGACCAGCGAGTCCACAAGGCGTTGGCCCCTTATATGACCCTCCTGAGGCGAAAATACTCCACCGTGGTTTTCGCCGTTGACCTCGGGCTCCAGCTTGAGCACGTCCTGCGTATTCGCCCATCGTACATCGATTCCAAGCTCGGCCTGCCACATAAGGTCTCGTTCAAGAGCCTCCGCCTGTTCATCGTCCATAGCCACTTTAAGGACGCCGCACATACGAAGCTCTGGGTCTATACCGGCTTCCGTCAGCTCTGCCGCCAATTCCGGGAACGATTTCAGACTGCTCATCCCCAGCGCGAAGAGGGCGGGGTTGTTGTGGTCGACGTGCCACAGGGGTGTGATCATGCCTGCGGTAGCCCCCGATGCACCGGACGCGAAGCGGTTCTGCTCGAAGACCGATGACCTGATCCCGCGCCTTGCTAGATGGTATGCAATGGAGCAGCCTATCACGCCGCCGCCGATTATCGTGACTTCAGCGGTGCTGGATGACATCGCCCACGCTCCGAACTCGCCTGGGCTCGCAACATGGGGATGTCGGAACCGCAAGCAATGATTTTCCGTATGTGGTGACAGCGTAAGGGGGTGCGGCCCAGGTTGTCCAGTGCAGGCACATTCAGGGCTATTTGAACTTCTTCTCACCGGCGAGAATCGGGACTTGAAGGCGGTTTTCAAACGGCGTGAGGGGGCAGCTCCAGTCTTCGTTGTAGGCGCAATACGGGTTGTAGGCCATGTTGAAGTCTATTGCGACCCTGCCGTCTTCCAGGATGTCGATCTCCACGTAACGACCGGCGCCGTAGGTCTCCTTGCCGCTGGTAGCGTCGGTAAAGGGCAGGAAATATCCGTGGCCGTGGGTGTTCCTGAAGATCGTTAGCTGCGCGGGCTCGCCCTCGACATCGAAGTGGATTTTTCCCCAGAGAAGATATTCGGTCACGTCTCCGGTGCTCGTCTGCATCTCGACGGTCTCATTCGATTCGAACATTTCAACGGGCAGCTCGAACCGCATGTTTGAGTTCTCGGTGAAATATTTTAGGCCTGAAAACGCGGTCTTCTGGTCTCTGGTTAAGGGTGAACCAGGGTCGTGGCCCATGAAGTGGTCTTTGGCCTGGCGGAATTCTTCAAGTTCGGGCATTCTTGGGCTCCTACTGTTCGGGCGATAAATTGACTACCTGTCTATTAGACGCCCGATAGCCCAAAACGACGCAGCTGAATATTGACTCCTAGGGGTCGGCGTTTTCCTCGTCGAATATGCAGATGGCGTACACGCGAAGCTGCCAGAACTCGTCGGGGCCTCGCGCCCTTACTCTCCATCCCTTGCCGTCGATCCGGGGAAGGCTCTCGTAAACTATGACCCTATCGTCGTCGAACTGGAAGCCGCCCCCCATTACCACGCGGTCGTCGCCGGTGCATTCGGCATCCAGGACCTTCTGCTCCGCTTCGGTGTCATCGAGGGTAACCACTCTCTCGTAGCGCCTGAGACCACCCTGGTCGCCCTGGTCACCCTTGTCGCCTTGAGCGCCTTTGATGCCTTGAGGGCCGGCAGGGCCCGTGGGTCCGGCATCGCCTTTGGGGCCACCCGGCTCTCCGGTCAGGCCCTTGACACCTTGATCTCCTACCGGGCCCTTATCGCCAGTGGCGCCCTTGTCGCCCCGGAGACCCTTGTCGCCCCTGTCTCCTTTTAAGCCGTCGTTTCCCTTGAAGCCCGTTTCACCCTGAATTCCTTGAAAGCCTTGATTACCCTGGAGGCCCGGCGACCCTTGTGGCCCGGTTGGCCCTTCGTTGCCGGGCAGGCCTATTCTGCCTTGAGGGCCTTCAGGCCCCGGAGGGCCTATCGGCCCCTGGTCGCCCTGGGGGCCAATCTCTCCCCGGGTGCCTTTCTCCCCTCTGAGCGAGCTCAGGAACGCTCTGACCCTCTCCAACTCTTCGGGAGTCAGGACATCTAAATCGACCTCAAACGCGTCTGGTAATTCGGGCCCCAGCACGGCAGACTCGAAGAACTCAGGCTCGTCCGGCAGTTCGGGCCCCAGCACGGCAGACTCGAAGACCTCAAGCACGTCCGGTAGTTCAGGCCCCAGCACGACAGAATCGAAGACGTCAAGCTCCTCGGGCAGTTCAGGCCCCAGCACGACAGAATCGAAGACGTCAAGCGCCTCGGGCAATTCAGGCCCCAGCTCGACAGAATCGATGTCCTCGTCATCGAATTCGCGGTCTGCCTCATCGGTGGCCTCGACCGTTTCATCGTCGCCGCCAAGCCCTATGTAGCTGCACGAGACAGCCACAAGGCTCAGCAGACAGAGCAGGACAAGTATTCCCTTCATCTTTTGGCGACTCCGGTATCGCTACGGTGACGTTCAATAGAATATAAACTCATGGAGAACGTCTGCTAACGGGGCCGACGCGAGTTTCGTCGATCAGAGGAACCGGATAAGATGGCAGAGGAGGCCCGATGGTCCTCTGTAGGTTGCCGCCCAGGGAACCCTGCCCAGCCTGGGCGAATTTGGATGAAGCAGAAGGAGACGCACGCTTTTGAGGTTTGCCCTGTTCACTCACGTACCCTGGCCCGAAGGGACCGACCCGGCCCAGATATTTGCCGAGACCATCGAATTAGCCCAATGTGGCGAGGAGCTGGGGTTCCATAGCATCTGGCTTGCGGAGCACCATTTCTCTCGATACAGCCTGGGCTCTTCGTCGCTGGTTCTGGCAGCCGGCATCGCCGCCAAGACGGAGCGCATCCGCGTGGGCACGGCGGTACTGATTCCCACGTTGAATAACCCCATAAAGCTGGCCGAGGACGCGGCGACGGTTGACGCCGTGAGCAACGGCCGACTTGACGTCGGCTTCGGGCGTGGGACATTTGGCTACGAGTACGGCGGCTTCAATATCGACGAGTCCGAGAGCCAGCGACGGTTCCAGGAGAGCATCAAGATCATATTGGGCCTTTGGACGACGCCCGAGTTCTCCTACGACGGCGAGTTCTGGCAGGTCAACAAGCTCAACCTCGCCCCTCCGCCCACGCAGAAGCCCCATCCACCCGTCTACATAGCGGCGACGCGCACGTTGGAGACGCTGGAATTCCTCATAGATTCCGGGTACGGGCTCTGCATCGCGGTCGTTCAAGACACCGCACCGGCCCTGGAGCTATGCCGGAGATATCTCGAGCTGTCCAAAGAGCGGGGACGGCAGGCGACTCTTTCCGATGTGCCGTTTTTCAGGTACTTCTACGTGGCCGAGACCGAGGAGCAGGCGCGGAAAGACACAGAGCCGCACCTGCGCTGGGTGCTGGACATCATGCAGTGGAGGCAGAACTTCAGGGAGGGCAGCGAGGTCCCGTTTAGCATCGACGATTGGCGTCGCAGCCGGGCCGGGCCTCCCATGAGCTACGACACGATGCTCGAAAACAGGGCCTTCGTGGGCGACCCGCGACGGTGCGTCGAGAAGATCAGAGAGCTACAGGCGCAGGGTGTAGAATACTTCGGCTGCAACTTTGACTTTGGCGGCATCGACCACGCAAAAGTGATGAGGTCGATGGAGCTTTTTTCGAAAGAGGTCATGCCTCACTTCGCGTATCAGGCCACGGCCATGCCCAAATCGGGAGCCGACAAGTATAACGGCTTAATGCCTATCTGAAAACCTCATTTGGAAGTTTTATTGTCCTTCGACAGAGCTCTCCGCAGAAGCGGAGTCCGAAGATATTCTGTTTGAAGAGTCGGACAGGACGAACGGAAAATTACCCGCTCGTGGTGTCCGACTCCTTGTGAGGACTATCTTCGGACCCCGATTCTTCGGGGAGCTTGTCGAACCATTCGTGGGAGTTCTCGGAAAGCCTCTTAGCCGTCCATGGCCAGGAATGCCTGCTGGACGGCCGGCGCGTCGAGCACCACTTCGATCTGGTCCTGCTCGTCGATGGCGAACGATGGCTCGACGTGAAACTTTTCCGCCAGGCTTTCAAGAGCTTTTTCGCGCATGGCGTTGGGCAGCGACTCGAACCGCCGGCCGGCGGCGTTGTCGGGCCCGTCCGCGAGCAGAAGTGGAATCGCATCCAGCAGAAGGTCGCGCTCCATGGCCCGACCCTGTATCGCCGAGATGGCCTGCATGTGGTTGCCCAGGTAGCAGCCACCGAACTGCAGGACCTCGAACTTTCTCTCTTCGTGCTGGTCCTCGCCGTCTCTGCGGGGCTCCAGCCCGTTGTTGGACAGGTAGCGCCGGACCTCTTCGTCCTCGGAGTTGGGACGGGTCATGTCGAAGTAGAACATGACCGAGTACATGTTCCAGTCCTTGGGCTCCACCTTCAGGTACATGCTCTTGGCTCCGTGTCCGGCTGTCGTCGATTCCCCAAGGTCTGCGTGATAGCTCTAAGCGGCGGCGTCTCAAATCATCGAAATCTAGGCTTTGCCGGTGACCCAATCGACCCCGTTAAGCACT
>JADFKI010000274.1 GCA_022565015.1 Chloroflexota bacterium | reverse complement strand
CCTTTCTCCATCGCATCGTCCACGACACCGAGCGGGAGCTGGCCCTATCCCAGGTTGACCCGCTCGTACAGGCCGGCTGGAGGGCCTTGTTGTTCATGGCATTCGGCGCCGTACTTATCCTGAGCTGCCTGGGGTTTCTCGTCCACGCCTACGTCTCCTTTAGGGAGCGGGAGATGCAGTTCGGGCTCATGCGAACGATAGGCTTCTCGATGCGTCAGCTCATCACGCTGGTATGGGTGGAGCAGGCGCTTGTAATCACGGCGGGCATGGCCCTGGGAGCCGAGATGGGCAGGCGGCTGGGCGCCATCATCATGCCGTTCCTCAGCCACAACGACAGGGGAGGACAGGTGCTTCCACCCTTCGTATTGGAGATCGACTGGGGGACCCTTGGCATCACGTACGGGTTCATGATCCTCGTCTTCACGGCAATAATACTGGGTATGATATGGTTCATCAGAAGGATATCCTTGCAGAAAATCCTCAGACTCGGGGAAGTGTAACAACAGATATGACTCTTTCGGACCGAGGTGGTTACGTCCTCTGTGAGGACGTCTTCAAGATCTACAAGATAGCTGACCTCGAGGTCGTTGCGTTGAGGGGACTGGACCTCGACGTAACCCAGGGCGAGATCGTCGCGATTGTGGGCGCCAGCGGCAGCGGCAAGAGCACGTTGTTGAACATCCTGGCGGGTTACGACTCGCCCTCCGCAGGCAAGGTCTCGGTCGGGGGCAGGGACCTGCTGACCATGACCGCGAAGCAGGTGGAGGAGTACCGACGCGACGACGTCGGGTTCATCTGGCAGCAGACGAGCAGAAACATGTTTCCCTATCTGACCTCCGTCGAGAACGTGGCCCTGCCGATGATGCTCACCAACACATCATCGCGCGAGAGGCGGCGCATGGCGGAGGAGCTCCTTGAGCTGGTCGGCCTTGGACATCGAAAAGACCACACCCCCGAGAAGCTGTCGGGCGGAGAGCAGCAGCGGGTAGCCATCGCGATTGCCCTGGCCAACAAGCCGCCGCTGCTCCTGGCCGACGAACCAACGGGCGAGCTGGACGACGCCACCGCCGCCGAAATCCTGGACCTCTTCGGCACGGTCAACCAGGAGATGAACACCACCATCCTCATCGTTACCCACGACCCGGACATAGCGTATAAAGTCGGAAGAGTGGTCATGATTCGCGACGGCAAGATGTCCACTGAGATACGCCGCAAGGTCACCTACCGGCGTCTTACCGGGGAAGCCGAAACTGACCAGCTGCTGGAGGAGTTCATACTCGTCGACGGCAGCGGTCGTGTCCAGATTCCCAGAGAGGTGCTGGAGGAGCTCAGCATAGGGGACCGGGCGAGGCTGACGATCGAGGACGGTAAGGTCACGATAGTCCCCGACGAATAGGAAGGCAGCCCGGTTTATATCACGAGACGAACGCGCGTCCGACCCTGACGGCAAAGGCAGAAGAGGCTATGGAAAAGTGAGCAGAGTAAAGAGGCTGATAACCGCCGTCGATATCTGGAAGAGCTTCAAGATTGGCTCCGAGGAGATAAAGGCCCTTCGAGGAGTCAACATGCAGGTCTTCCCAGGTCAGTTTATCGCGGTCGTGGGAAGGTCCGGCTCCGGCAAGACAACGCTACTCAACATCATGGCAGGACTCGACAAACCAACGGCCGGCACAATCCTTTTCGAAGAGGAAGACCTGACGGAGATGAGCGAAAAGCAGCTCACCGAGATTCGCCGGCACAAAATAGGGTTCGTGTTCCAGTCCTTTGGGTTGCTTCCCCTGCTATCCGCGTTCGAGAACACCGAGCTTCCCCTCCGAATCTCCGGCGTGCGTGCACGGGAGAGGGAAGAGCGCACCAGGGAGGCCCTGGAGATCGTCGGTCTCTGGCCTCGCGCAAAACACCGACCCTACGAGCTCTCCGGCGGAGAGCAGCAGAGGGTCGCCATCGCCCGCGCCATCGTCAGCCGACCGTCTCTCATACTCGCCGACGAGCCCACGGGCGAGCTGGACTCGAATAACGCCCACGCTATCTTCGGCCTGTTCAAGGAGATGGTGCGTAAGCAGGGAATAAGCGTGGTATCGGCGACCCACGACTCCACGCTCCTGGGGATGGCAGACGAGGTGAAGGAGATCCGCGACGGCCAGCTGCTGGACGAAGCGAAGCTCGGCCGACGCTACAGAGACTGAATTCGGGCGATTCGTCCGGGAACATGCGTCCTTCAGTTTCGGAGCCCTAAAGAGACGAGTATCCGCACGGCCTCGGCGCGGCGCGGCTCGTCGAGACCCAGTGCCATGGCCCTTCCCAAGTCCGAGGCCGCCTGGTCCGTGCTATCGATGGCGGCGTTGAGCTTACCTCGTATGAAGAAGGCCGGGCCGCTGGTCGGGTCCAAGTTTATGGCCTCGGCGGCCTCCTCCAGGGCGTCAAAGTAGTTTTCCTCATCGTACTGTCTTTCGGCTTGAAGCACGTGGGCGAAGGCTCGTGCCTCCAGGGACGGATCACTCGTGACCAGCCACGTCCAGGCCGCAAGCACGACAACGACGGCTGCGACTACCCAGACACGTCTGGCCAGGAATCCCGGTCCCGTGGGACCCGAGGATCCCGTCGATATGTCCTCTCCTCCGTCGAGGGCTTCATACCGGTAGTGAGGCGAGAGGGCAAAGCCAAGGACGAGTCCTCCGCCCAGACCTCCCAGATGGGCCCAGTTGTCGATTCCAGGAATGAAAAAACCGAACGCCAGGTTTATCAAAACGATCAATGCCAGTCCCGACCGGTACCGCCTTCCCACGTTGCCAAGAACGTCTCTGCGAAGCAGGAAGAAGGCGGTCAGCGCTCCGAGCACGCCGAATATTGCGCCGGACGCGCCTGCGCCAATGACGACCGGATTAAAGGTGTAGCTGGCTATGCTTCCGGACAATCCCGCCAGAACGTAAATCGTCGCGAAGCGATAGTGCCCAAAAACGCGCTCCAGCATCCTACCAAAGATCAGAAGGCCGATGCCGTTGAACATCAGGTGCATGATCCCGACGTGAAGGAACATCGCGGTAAATAGGCGCCAGTACTCTCCGTTTGCGATCAGCGGGCCGAACATGGCGCCGAACCGAAGCAGCACCCTTTCGTCCTCTGAGCCGCCGGAGAGCTCCATGGCCGCCCACACGGCGCCGTTAATCGCCAGAAGGCCCCAGGTAACGACGGTCCGCCGCTCCATCCCCGGCAGGGGCAGACCATAGGGAGGCGCCTGAGATCGCTGTGAGTCGTCGTCCAACGATTATCCCCGGGCCACTGAGACGTGGCAGACTACTACCGACGAATTGACGATGCTCTCGGGAATTTCCAGACTCCCTGTCATCGAGCCCCGTTTCCTGAAGCCGGAGAAGCTGTGATCATCTCTTGGCCGCGCCTAGATTGGCGGCTTCTGCCAGCCGCCCAGGTCGGCCTCGAGCTGTTTCGCCACGGCGAGGGCTACGTCTTCCCTCCACGGCCGCGACACGACCTGCACACCTATTGGAAGGCCCTCGGGCGACTTCCCACCACGTACGACCGCTGCGGGCCAGCCTGTTATGTTGTAGGTTCCGGTGTAGGACATGCCCTCGCGTTGTTCTTCTTCCATCGATGCCCCGTGGGGGACGGCCGGGAACGCACACACCGGAGAGACGATGACGTCGTAGCTCTCCATGAAGCCCAGCATGTCGCTCCTGAACGCGTCGACCCGCTCGAGAATGGCCGTGAACTCACCAGCCGAGACCTCCTTTGCCTCGTCGATCCTTCGTTGTAGCCAGGGGTGCACCTCGGTGGTCCCGGCTCGCTCGATGAGCCTCAGAGTCCACGCCCGTCCGTCGGAGCTGGACAGGTCGTTGGATATGTCCGGGTTCTCGGCGATAAACCGGGGCACGTCCTCTGTGACGATGGCCCCCGCGTCGGAAAGCGCCTTGGCGGCGGCGTTTACGGCGGTAATAGTCTCGGGCGTGGGGGTCTTGATCCCGTTGTCGGAATAGACGGCGATGCGCAGACCTCTGATGGAAACGCTCTCCGGGTCTCCCAACGGCATCGGCACGATGAACGGGTCCCGCCAGTCGGGGCCGGAGATCACCTCAAGAATCAGCGCAAGGTCATCGACGAAGCGGGCCATCGGGCCGTTCTGCGTGAGCGCGTCCACGGCGCCGAGCCCGTAAGGCACGATGTGGCCCGTTCTGGGCACACGCCCGGTGTTGGGCTTTATGCCCGCGATGCCGCAGAAGTGGGCGGGATAACGTATGCTGCCTCCGGTGTCGCTGCCAATGTCGAAGGCCGAGCCTCCCGACGTCACGATCGCGCCCGCGCCTCCACTGCTGCCGCCAGTCGTGCGCGACAGGTCGAACGGGTTATTGGACTGACCGTACACGAGGTTGTTCGTCTCCCCGGCCAGGGTGAACTCAGGGGTGTTCGTCTTGCCCAGAAGAATCGCGCCCGCCTCGCGTAGGCGGGCCACCAGTGTGGCGTCCTCCGCCGGAACAAAGCTCTCCCTGCCCTTGGTGCCGCCGGTGCTGATCACGCCCTCGGTATCGAGAGAATCTTTCAGGGTCATGGGAACGCCGTGCAGCGGCCCCTTCGACTCCCCGCGGGCCAGGGCGTCGTCCGCTTCCCTGGCTTCCTTGAGGGCCCTCTCGTCGACGCGCTGTACGACGGCGTTCAGCCTGTCGTTCACCTCATCGATGCGCCGTAGGTGTGCCTCCACCACCTCGACGGCCGAAACCTTCTTC
>JADFKI010000273.1 GCA_022565015.1 Chloroflexota bacterium | reverse complement strand
CCCGCCAATATGAGGTCTGGGGCTGAGGGTGGGACAAGGATGGCTCGGGTGTAGTCTTCCTGCAAGACCTTGCGCCACGTTTTCCCTCCGTCGTCCGAACGGGCGACCCCGCCGAGTGCGCTGCGGTTGACGTCGCGGTCGCGCATTGAAGCCCACCCGAGGGCAAGCCAGAGCTGGTCGGGGTTTTCCGGGTGACCGGAGACGTAGTGTATGTCGTCGTCCTGGACGTCGTCCCTGTAGAGATCAACTCGCTGCCAGGAATCGCCCCCGTCCCGACTATCGAGCAGGCCGCCGACCTCGATGGAGGCGAGCAGATGTTCAGGTCGTCCCGGCGGCGAGTAGAAGTTGCGGAGCGCCCCTGCCCGCGGCGAGTAGGGGAGAAACCAGTCGGGGCAACCGGGGACCTTTTTGATCCCCTCGAGTTCCTCCCACGTTTCCCCTGCGTCAAGGCTGCGGAAGCCACGGCCCGGCTCGGTTCCGCAGAGGACGCCGTCCTGGTGTTTCGGATCGGGCAGGAAACTGCGCAGAGCGGTGGCTGTGAGTCCTTCGTTGGCCTCAACCCAGGACCTGCCGCCGTTCTGGCTTCGAAAGATCCCCTGCCCATAGCTGCCCGCCAAAACCGTATCGCCCTCGGTATCGCCGGTTCCGTCAACGGCGTGAATCGCCCAAATACTGTGATCCTCCATCCCCAGCGACTGGAGCTCTCCGTCACTCAAACGGGCGACGCCCCTGTTCGTTCCTATATATGCCCGGGACATGGATCCTCCCTTTTTTCAGGTGGCTCTCAACCTGGCAGAGGCGCGGTGATGCCGGACCAGAGGGACAGACACCATTCTTGTATTCCCCATAGGTACCTTCTCTATGCCGACGTCGACCACGGGTAAGGTACGACCGCGGGCGGTAATCACCTATCTCAGATGAGGGGCGCTAGCGGAACTGATAGCCAGGACGACCCCTTTCTCACCTGCCACATCAAGGCCGAGGAGTTCATTCTGTAGTGCCTGGAAGTGCCGCAAACATAGCTATTGCCCAGTGCGTGAGAGATTCGCAGCGGCCAGGCGGGGTATGGAGACGACGTATTGATTGATGACTACAGTGGTATGAATACATTAAGGACATGGAGTTAGAGGTGGTCCCCATCCTTTGGACAGCCGGGCAGCGGGGTTAAGGTGGAGTCCATGAGGTTTGTTAGGCTGCTGTCCGTTCTGTTCCTTTGTGGTTTGTTTCTCCCTGAGACGTCCTCTCGACACCACCGGGGTACCGGGTTTAGCTGTGGATAACGAGGCCCACTGTGCCCCCGCGAAGTTATCCACACTTGTGCTCCTTCCGCGAATGAGAGGTAATATTCTTCGAAGATGGACGCCTGAGATCGATGGTAACGGCCGATCTGGGCCGGGTGCGTATCTGGACACGTCCTGATCCAGCCGGTGTTGAATACCTACCACCCCATGTGAATAATTATCAAGCTGTCCGGCGTGGCTTCTGGCGGGTGGTGATTCCATGAGGTTGGTCAGGCTGCCCTCCGCCGAGCGTATTCCTCCATCGGGGTCCGATCATCGGCGTGGGTCGAGTGAGGTCGTTCCTCGTTGTAGTACCTGAGCCACGTACCGATAGTCTGGCGGGCTTGGCGCCCGTCCTGAAAGTCGTGCAGGTAAACACACTCGTACTTGAGCGTGCGCCAGAGGCGTTCGATGAAGACGTTGTCCATCCAGCGGCCCTTGCCGTCCATCGAGATCTGTACTCCGGCTTGTTTGAGTACGTCGGTGAAGTCCTCGCTGGTGAATTGGCATCCCTGGTCGGTGTTGAAGATCTCCGGTGTGCCGTACTGCGCCAGAGCGTCCTCCAGGGCCTCCGTACAGAAATCACTGTCCAGGGTGTTCGACAGACGCCAGGAGAGCACCGTACGCGTCGCCCAGTCCATGATCGCCACCAGATACTGGAATCCTCGTGGCATCGGGATGAAGGTGATGTCGGCGCACCACACCTGGTTGGCCCGATCGATGCGCACCTCCCGGAGCAGATACGGATAGATCCGATGGGCCGGATCAGGCTTCGACGTCCTCGGCTTCCGGTAGATGGCCGACAGACCCATCTTCCGCATCAGTCGACGAATGCGCTTGCGGCCCACACGATAGCCCTGTCGCCGCAGGTGACGGGCCATCTGCCGCGCCCCGTACCACGGCGTCGACAGATACTGCTCGTCGATCAAGCGCATCAGCTTCAGATTCAGGGCGCTTTCTCCCTGGCCCACGTAATAATGCGAGGACCGCGCGATGCGGACCAGTTGGCACTGGCGTACGATGCTGAGCCGGGGATGATCCGGAGTGATCATCTCTGCCCTTCGGCCGGGGCTCAACGACCGAAGGCTTTCGACAAAAAATCGTTCTCTACGGTCAGCTGGCCGATCTTGGCGTGCAGCGCCTTCACCTCCGCTTCACGGTCCGCAGCGCCACGAGAGGCCTTCTTGGCGAACACCTCGGGAAGGCTCTCCTTGGCCTGTCGCTTCCATTGCGTGATCATGTTCGGATGCACGCCATGCCTGGCCGCCAGCTCCGCCAGCGTCCTGTCGCCGACCAGGGCCTCCAGAGCGACCTTGGCCTTGAATTCGGCTGAAAAGTTACGTCGGGTTCCCATGACTCCTTCCTTCCGTGTGAGGTTCGGGCTCCACCTAACATAACTGTCCGAATTCCGGGGACCACCTCTCATGTCCAGTTACAACGGCTAAAAAGCGCTTCTCGTCAAATCCTCATACCACTGCTTCCACTCGAGTCTCCCACAGATATCAGAGCAGATCCTTCACTATGCATATCTACTGCTGGTCATCTGTTCAATCTCGTTTCACAGCAGTAGAATTTCCTTGTCTTGAATTGATCCGCATGGAAACCAATCTCTGCATCACACCATCATCCTTGAGACACCGAAATATCTGATGAAGCAAGCATGCCACTTTTCTTTTGTCCCTTCGTCGTTTTCTGGTTATGCGTCTTGGCTTGTGGGGATATCTCTGTGGCATCCAGAATTCGACATCTGGTTTATTTCCTGTCCTCGGCATCAATCTGACCTCATCCCAAATTCCAACGGGCATTTTCTCGCTGATACCACTTCATGGTAGCGCATCAAGCTTTGGCGCAGCTCTTCATCGCCCTGCTGGTCGTATCTGGTCGCCAACGCAGAAAAGATGCCCTCTTGTAGATTTTAATTCAGTGTGCCCAGTACTTTGTGGAAACTCTCGCGATACAAAGTCGTCAAATATCTTTCTGTCCATCTCCCAATCACGGGACCACCCGCATAGCGGGTGGTATGAGGAAAGCCCCTAAAAGGGGCTATTGCAGTTCCATTTCCATCTGACGGTCCAGCTCGTCCTGTTGCTTGACGTAGGCCCGGACCGTCTTTTCATCTAATCCTACCGTGCTGATGCAGTAGCCTCGCGACCAGAAGTGCTTGCCCGTGAAACCTCGCTTCACTCCTTGCAGCCGCCGGTGAATCTGCATCGCTGACTTGCCTTTCAGATACCCCACCACCATCGCTACACTGTATTTGGGAGGGATACTCAACACCAGATGATCCGGCCTAGCGTGACCTTCCAGCAGATCCACCCCCTTCTGACGACAGAGCTGCCGCAGAATCGTGCCAACCTGTCGTCGCGAACGGCCGTATAGCACCTTTCGGCGATATTTCGGCACGATCACAAGGTGATACTTGCATTCCCATTTCACATGGGCTAAATTCTGCCAATCCTTCATGCCTAAATTCCTCCTGAGATGGCCCCCAGGGGCTTTCCTCGGGAGGAATTTTCTATTGTTCTCGCCGGAACGGCAAAGCCTTTTCAAGTCTCACCGGCAGAGCCGGTGGTTTACTGAACTACAGAATTAGGTCATGGCATGCCCAAGCTCGATGTCCGTATTCTGGTAGCCCTCGGGCAGCTGGCGAAAGCGCATCCGTTGGTCCGTATTGCGGCCACCCTGGTGACCGCATCCGAAGGCGAGCTTTACCTCACCCACGCCATGGCCCCCGGCCACACGCCGGAGTCCGCTGAATCGGCGCGCCGCGGCCTGGACCACGCCGTTGCGCTAGCTGCCGAGCTCGGCGTCAAGGCGTCGCCCCACCTGGTCGAGGGCAGCACGGTAACCCAGGCGATCCAGGACTCGGTCCGCAACTGGGACTGCAGCATGCTGGTCATGGGCTGGTATGGAGACGTCGAGCGCAGTTCCATTCTCGCGGCCGAGAACCGCGCCCTGGCGAAGTCGCTGGATATCGACACGCTGATCTTCAAAGACAAGGGCTTTGAATCGGCCGCAAAGATCCTGGTGCCGACCGGTGGCGGCGGACACTCGCTCATGGGCCTTCAGATAGCTCATGATCTGGCCCGCGTCTGGGGCGCCCAGCTTTCGGTCATGCGCATCGCCCGCGACAAGCGCTGCCAGCCTCAGGATCCCATTCTCAAACGCTATTGCGATCAAGTCCTGGAGGACACCCAGCTGCGCCTGCGGCTGCTCAACATCGATACTCCAATAGAAATCGTGCCCTCTCCCGAGGTCGTACCTCCCATCGTCGAACGCGCTGCCGACGCCGATCTGCTGGTACTGGGCGCCTCCAACGACTGGCGCCAGGACGAGTACCTGGTCGGCTCCATCCCCGACGAGATCGCCTTCCACTCGCCCTGCTCCGTGCTCATGGTGAGATCGCGCGCCACCACTACGTCCCAGCTCAGCAACATCTTCTGGGAGCACACCATCCGCCTGGATCTGCACCCCAAAGACAAGTGGGAAGCCATA
>JADFKI010000272.1 GCA_022565015.1 Chloroflexota bacterium | reverse complement strand
TAGGCCACCGCCTGGGTAAGTTGAACCCTCGCGGCCTCATTGTCGAGATCTACGGCGTAACCGGCCCGTACTGCCATATGCGGCCGCCACTACCTGCAGCAAGGCCGCTCCTGTCCGAATTCAGGAAGATTCCTTTCATTGTATCGCCGGACACGATCGTCTCTTCCTGGGTCCAGCTCGCTCCGCCGTCGATGCTCCTTATGATCAAGCTGCTGTGTCCTACGGCCCAGATGTTCTGTGAATCGAGGGCGAATACGCCAAAAAGGTCTTGGGTGACTCCGCTTACTCTGGGCGTCCAGGTAGCGCCTCCGTCCGAGGTGGATATGACCGTACCCTTCTCGCCGACCACGAAGCCGATTTGGCTGTCCAGGAAGTAGACGCTGTTGAGCATCGACTCCGTGCCGCTGGCCTGCTGAGACCAGCCGCCCCCTGCGTCAGCCGTGCGATAAATGGTCCCGCCGAATCCAACCGCCCAGCCATTCTGTCCGTCAACGAAGGCCAGGTCGAGAAAGTCCTCTAGCGTGTCCGTCTCCTGCTTCGTCCAGGTGTCTCCGCCATCCGAGGTGAAGTAAATGGCTCCAAAATCAGCTGCGGCCCAACCGGTATTGGCATCGAGGAAGAAGACGCCGTCCAAAGAAAAGACGCCCTTCACCCCTTCGAGCTTTTCCCAATTATCTCCGCCGTCACGGGTCCGAAGAACGGTCCCTGCGGTCCCCACGGCCCATCCATTCTGCGCGTCCGGGAAAGAGACCGCGGTGAGATTTATGGAAACGGCGGTTTTCTGAAGGACGAATGTGTCACCTCCGTCGATTGTCTTGCCTACCGCACCGTCCGTACCGACTACCCAGCCTGTATTGGAGTCGATCATGATAAGGTCATTGAGGCCCAGAAGGCGCCTGCTGATGACCTGAGCCCTGGGTGGGAATAGTGGCAATATCGTCCATTCTGTCGGCGCGCCGGCGGCCTCGCCCTGGCCCGACGCCTGTCGCGTATCCCCTTGCCCAGTCGGAGCGGCCCCGCCGCAAGCACTCAAGATGCCGCCCAAGATCACCGCCAGGAATATCAACGAGGGAGTTCTAATGCTCACTTGCCAATGACTCCTCTTGATTGGCTAAAATCCCTGCTGACGAATCGAATGAAGTATGCCCAATCCAGTTTCGGGATTATACAGAGACGGCAGTTGTTAATCAATCGAAGGAAGGCAAAAAAACCGAACAAGAGTTCATGAATAATATAGGTCTAAAAGGAGTCAAGGGCTTGACACTCGGGCGCCGATATGTTAAAAATTCGCCATCTTTCGGATGGCGGCGCGCCAATTTCGCGGCGCGCGTGCAGTATTGCGTGAAGGCTGTTAAAGTAGCGACCAGATTCACGAAGCAATCACGTTAGTGGCCAATGAGGAGAGCTAAGGAAGGGGTTGATTAATATGGGATTTGGGAAGAATAAGAAGATAGTACTGGGACTGTTCATGACGATTGTTTTCGCCGTGGCACTGGCTTGTGGTGCGGCGGAAGTGACGCCCGCACCAGCGCCTGGGGTGGCGCCCGCGGTGGCGCCCGCACCCGCTCCGGTGGCTCCTGCTGCGGCACCTCAGGCACCTCAGCTTCCTGCGGCGCCTGCTCCGGCGGCTCCGGCAATTGCTCCCGCCGCGGCGCCTGTAGCAGGGCCCGCGCCTGTAGCCAAAACGCAGCCGACGCGTCGGACCATTGAGACCAAAGCCGTCAAGTCCACCGGCGCTACCTTCTGGAGCGACCTGGCAGCTCAATGCGGCAAGAGGGGCGGTCATCTCAGGCTCGGGAATAGAGTAACCGAGTTCACAAACCTGAACCCGCCGACAATCAACCAGGTCATCCAGTTCTCGATTACGGCGGAAGTCCTTTCTGGACTCGTTCAGTTGGACCCCGACCTCAATCCGGCGCCAGACCTTGCGGAGAGCTGGTCCGTTTCCGACGACCTGCAGAAATACACGTTTAAACTCAGGCAAAATGCTAAGTATCATACCGGCCGTGCCTTCACCGCGGACGATGTGGTGTTCACCTACGATAACCAGCTTGATCCGGACACTCAGTCCATTCACACCAAGGGCTTGGAGGGCGTTAACAGGCCCGTGAAGATCGACGACTTCACCGTCGAGATCTCCACGGCGTTTCCCAGGGCGTCCTTCCTCACCAAGGTCGTGGAGCGCGCAAGCGGACGTGTCATGACGCTTGTTGACAAAGAGACGATCGCCGAGATAGGGCAGGGTGGTTACAACCGCATGCCCGTCGGTGTGGGTCCGTTCAGGATTACCGACCACTTCTTCGGCGAGAGGCTCGAGCTGGAAGCGGCGAGAGACACCTACTACGATCCCAGCGTGCCCTGTCTCGACCAGGTGACGATGTTCAACATACCTGAGTTCAATACGCTGATAGCTTCCCTGTCCACCGGCCAGGTCGACATGATTTACGATTTTGCGCCGCAGTTCTGGGACCAGCTCGAAGAGACCCCCGGCATTATCGTTGATACCACTCCGGACGTCGGCTTCCAGATGATCGCCTTCAACAAGAGGGCCGACCGCGCGGAGAAGATCGGCATCGAGTCGGCTCCGTGGGATAACCAGGAAATCGTCTATGCCATTGGCAACGCGCTGGACCGGCAGAAGTACATCGACCGTGCCTTCCAGGGTAGGGCCATACCCGCCTACGGCGCGATACCTCCGGGGGAGAAGTTCTACTTCAGGGACCTGAGCGGCACGAGCCGCAAGGCCTTCGACCTCGACCTGGCAAAGAAGCGAATGGCTGACAACGGGTTCGCGGACGGCTTCGAAGTAAAGGTAATGACCACCCCTGGCAACAAGGTGCCCCTCGAGGTCCTTGGGGCGCTACTTAAGGAGGCGATCAACGTAACGCTGATTCCCGACATCGTTGAATCCTCGGTCTACCAGCCCAGGCGTGCGGCAGGTGAGTGGGAAGCCTTCATGGGTGGAAGCGGAGGAGACCCCGACCCTGACGACGCCATTGACGACTGGTTTGCCGACGGCGCCAAGTTCAACACCTACGGTTACAACGACGAGATCGTCAACCGGTTGAACCTGAAGCAGAAGGCCTCTATTGACCTCGACAAGCGCCTGGAGTTCATACTTCAGATTAGCGACAGGATGGATGAGACGTTCCAGGGGGTCTTCACCCATCACAATATCCAGCGCAATGCCTACAGAGACTATGTCAAAGGCTACGTCTGGATTCACGCGCTGCGGCAGCTCGGTGCCGTGTGGCTTGACAACTAAGTCGAGTTGAACAAAACTGACTTTAGTGTTGTCACGTGCCAATTGTAAGAGGGTCGCCGCCCCGGACATCCTTCGGGGCGGCGACCTGAGTTGATATACGGGGTGGTGCGAGGGGTAGCTTGCGGATTTCAGAGGTGAGTTTCATAAAACATGGCCTTTTCTTAGAATTGGACCCTCACTACCCGACTGTTCTTGACGATGGCCAATCGTCATACGACATATGGCGAACTAGCCCAGGGAGGCTTCGTTAATGCAGAGGTACCTGCTCCGAAGAGTCATCTTTTCGCTCTTTGCCATCTGGGCTACGATCACGCTTACCTTTATCTTCATGCGGGCCCTCCCCGGCGATCCCATTACCACCATGGTGGGAAACGAAGGCGATCCGTCAACGATTGAAGGCATCAAGGCAAGGCTGGGGCTTGACCAGCCCGTCCCCATACAGTACCTCTACTACCTTCGAGCGATGACTACCTTAGATCTAGGTGACAGCATCTACCTCAGATTGCCCGTAGTCGACCAGATCTTGGCCGCCTTGCCCAGGAGCCTGTCGCTCGCTTTCATCTCTTTCCTGGTGGCCGTGATTATCGGCATACCCGCCGGGATAATCTCGGCGACGCGCAGGTACTCCATCTGGGATCACGGAGCGACCTTGGCTGCTTTCCTCGGCCTCGCGATGCCGAGCTTCTGGTTGGGCATCGTGTTGATACTTATCATTGGGGTCCAATTTAATCTTCTCCCAGTTTTTGGATACGTGGCGTTGCGCGACTCCTCGGGTATTCACTTCTGGCCCTGGTTTTCGCACCTGATACTTCCCGCCCTCGCCACCGGAACGGGGTCCGCGGCCATCCTGGCTCGCCAGACGCGTTCCGCAATGTTGGAGACACTCAGCCAGGACTATATTCGGACCGCCTACGCCAAGGGTCTGAGGGAGAGGGTTGTCATATGGAGGCACGCGTTTCGTAACAGCCTCATTCCAGTGATAACCGTGATGGGCATCATCCTCGCCTTGCTGCTTAACGGCATCGTCATCACGGAGAACGTCTTCGCTATAAAAGGACTGGGGCGCCTTCTCGTCGACAGCATTCTTGGACGGGACTATCCCATAGTGCAGGGCGTTATCCTGATGACCGCGGTTCTTTTCATCTTCGCGAACCTTTTCGTGGACGTCCTCTATGCGTTCATCAATCCCAGAATACGGTACGAAAGTTAAGGGGTAAACGAAGTGGCTCAAGCGGAAGTAGGCGCACAGCTGGAGCAGCGTGCCAGAAGAGATCGAGGCGTTCGTTACTACATGCGTCGCTTCGCTCGCGACAAGCGTGCGGTGCTCGGCGCAACGATCCTCTTTGCCTTCATACTTAGCGCATTGTTCGGGGATGACCTCGGGCCGATTCCAGGTTTCGCCCCCTACGATGCCCAGGCTCAGGCCTTTGAGCTTCTTGAGCCGCCAACGATAGGACACCCGTTAGGCACCGACAACCTAGGCAGAGACCTGTTGAGCAGACTTATCATAGGGTCGCGCACTTCCATG
>JADFKI010000271.1 GCA_022565015.1 Chloroflexota bacterium | reverse complement strand
GAAGTGGTATTCGACTTGTCGGAACCTGCGGGGGGAGGTCGTCTAGCCGGCTTCCGGCGTTCGCCGGAACGACGGGCCCTCTGATACGCGAATCCCTTGTCCCAAGGGCATATATCGAGGCACGCCAACCCATCGCACCTCGCCGCAAAAGCCGGAATCCAGAGGCAATTAGGTCACCTGAATGACGAAAATGCCCCCAGACCCTCGTCATTCCGGCGAAAGCCGGAATCTAGAAAGACTTTGACGAGAAATGAAGTCAACCTGCTTCTACATTCTTTCCAGCAGGCGCAACGGCACGCCGTACGTCGGTGTTACCTCGAATCTAGTGCAGCGGATATGGCAGTTGAAAACGACCTCGTAGGGGGTTTCACGAAGCGCTACCGAGTACACACGCTCGTCTGGTATGAGGTTCATGAATCAATGGAGAGCGCAATCACCCGAGAAAAGACGATCAAGGGATGGTAGCGAGCCCGGATGGGCTCTTGGAGGGGCCGGTGTGGATGTTATACTCTTGAGCGAATTATTGGCGCTGCGCCGGTGAGGGTGAAAAATGACCGTCTTGCGAAGCCTTCTTTTCGTCCCTGGAAACCAGCCGAGCATGTTGGAAAAGGCGACGGGTTTCACGCCCGATGCCATCGTCCCCGACATGGAGGACTCCGTACCCATGGAGGAAAAGGCCAACGCCAGGAAGACCGTGGCGGAGCACCTGCCCGGGCTGGCGGAAAGAGGCCCGCTGGTGATACCGCGGGTCAACTCCCTGGACACCGGACTGCTGGAAGAGGACCTCGCAGCCGTAGTCGGTCCGCATATCTACGGAGTATCCGTCGGCAAGATCTACACCAGCGAAGACGTTGACGCCATCTCATCGATACTCGATGACCTCGAAGCAAAGGCCGGCCTCCCGAACGGACAGACCAGGCTGCTGCCCTGGATCGAGACGGCGATGGCCATCGTCCGCTGCTACGAGATATGCTCGTCATCTCCCAGGATCGCCGGCGTCTCTCTCGGCGCCGAGGACTACACCAACGACATGGGCATCGAGCGCACCAAGGACGACTCCGAGATCGCATTTCCACGCAGCGTGATCGGCGTCTCGGCACGGGCGGCGGATGTTCCGGCGCTGGACACGCCGTTCTTTGCCTTTCGAGACCCCGAAGGCCTGCGCGAAAACTGCCTCAGCTCCCGAAAGGTAGGTTTTAAGGGCAAGTTCGCCATCCACCCGGCCCAGATAGATGTTATCAACGGGGCGTTCTCGCCATCGCCGTCGGAGATCGAGCACGCCAAGAGGGTGATCGATGCGTTCGAGGAGGCGCAGAGTCGCGGACGGGGCTCCACCTCGCTGGACGGGCACGTAGTCGACGTTCCGGTCGTGAAGAGGGCCGAGGCGCTGCTGGAGCTGGCGGCCTCTTTGCCCGGCGCGGCCGGGCCGGGAGCCTGACGATGACGAGGGACAAGATCCTGCTCAAGGGCATGGTCTTCTACGGCTACCACGGCGTCGCGCCCGAGGAACGGAAGCTGGGACAGCGCTTTATCGTGGATCTGGAGATGGAGCGGGACCTTGGCAAGGCCGGGCTATCCGACGAACCGGACGACACCGTAAACTACGCCCTCGTGTTCGACATGGTCAAGCAGATCATGGAGGGGCCCAGCCGGAAGCTGCTGGAGAACCTGGCTGAGACGATAGCCCAGCAGGTATTGGACGGCTACGACATAGATGCCATCAGAGTCATCGTCAGGAAGCCGGAGGTCCCGATGCCGGGCAGCATCCTCGACCACGCCGGCGTCGAGATTTACAGGTCTCGATGATCGTCAGGGCAACCGGCCTTTACCCGCCTATGTGCTGAATGTAGCGCTCGGCGGAGCGGCGCACCGCCTCCTTGGCTCCCGACATCATGTTGCGGCCCCACCAGCCACCGTATATGCGGTCGAACTCGTAGGGCTCCACGGCCGCGACGATGGCCTGTATCTCGTCTGCCCTCAGGGGTATGAGGTTCGGGTAGCTGGTCATGAAGCTGACGAAGCGCCTGTCCGGCACGACGGCCATGCTGTCTCCCACGAACAGTGCGCCCCGTCCTTCTGCGCCCGCCGCCCAGTGAAGCACGGCGCTGCCCTCGAAGTGTCCACCACACCGAATCAGCGTGACGCCCGGCACCAACTCGAGCGGCTGGCCGTCCCAGTAGCGTATGGCCGAGTCGGGACGCATGACGTGCTCCCTGTCCGCGTCTGGTACATAGATGGGAGCGTCGTCGAAAGCGCGGCTCCAGCTGACCATGCTGTCGTAGAAGTGGGGGTGGGAGAAGCAGATGGCCTGGATTCCGCCCAGCCTCTTCACTTCGGCTATCGCCTCGTCATCCAGGTAACTGATGCAGTCATATAAGACGTTGCCGCCCGGCGTCTGGACCAGCAATGCGCGCTGGCCTATCGTGAAGCTGGGCGAAATGCCGATACCAGTCAGGCCGGGCTCCTCCTGGCGAACGTCGTTCTTGTAGCCGTCGGCCTTGAGTTGGGCCATCGTCGTCCACTCCTGGCCCTCCCAACCGACATACTGTCGCGGGTCCTCGCATATCGGGCATCGCTCGGGTGGGCTCTCGCTTTCCGCATACTCTACGCCGCACGTTTTACAGATAAAATTCTCCATGATAATCACCTCCGAGTCATGGCCGCCTTGAATTCATGCCATGATAATCCAAACAACTGAAAAAGAGTTAGAGGCGCCGATAAGTCGTTGCATACGGTCTTCGTCTATGTAAGACTGGACCTGCCGGGCCGTTCTCCGGCCCTCGTATCGGATGGCAAGGTATATCGCCGTCAATTCATCCAATGTATGATGAGTCCCGTAGCGACAGACCGGTGCGTGCATCCGGCTCCGAAAATTAGGAGAAATCATATGCCCAGAAAGGCCAAGCCCAAGACCGTAGGCCGGCTTCGAGAAAGCGGCTACAAGGTCCTAAGCGTGAAAGAGGAAGTCCGAAAGAACCTGATCAAGAAGATCGAGAACGACGAGGAGCTGTTCCCCGGCATAATCGGGTTCGACGATTCCGTCGTGCCTCAGCTTGAGAACGCCATCCTCGCGGGACAGGACATAATCCTCCTGGGCGAGCGGGGGCAAGCCAAGTCCCGCATAATTCGAAATCTAGTATCCCTGCTCGACGACGAGGTCCCCGTCATGGAGGGGTGCGAGCTGAACGACAACCCCTTCGACCCAATCTGCAAGCCCTGCAAGGAGACGATCGCAAAGAACGGCGACGACGCGAAGATCGATTGGATGCCCAGAGACCAGCGCTACGGAGAAAAGCTCGCCACGCCCGACATAACCGTCGCCGACCTCATCGGTGAAATCGACCCCATTAAGATCGCGGAGGGCCGATACCTGTCGGACGAGCTCGCCATTCACTACGGTCTGATACCCAGGACCAACCGGGGCATATTCTGCATAAACGAGCTGCCCGACCTGTCCGAACGAATTCAGGTGAGCCTGTTCAACCTCATGCAAGAGAGGGACGTCCAGATCAAGGGCTACAAAATCATGCTGCCGCTGGACATATTTCTGGTTTCCAGCGCCAACCCGGAGGACTATACGAACCGCGGCCGCATAATCACGCCGCTCAAGGACAGGTACGGGGCACAGATACGTACCCACTACCCGCGCTCGCTGGACGATGAGATCGCGATCGTCGAGCAGGAGTACTCGAAGTTCGAAGACACCGCCGAGCGGGTGAAGGTCTCCAAGTATATGAAGGAGCTGATAGCGGAGATCACCGCGTTGGCCCGGCGCAGCCCGGACATCAACCAGCGCTCCGGCGTCAGCCTGCGCGTATCCATCTCCAACTACGAGACGGTGCTCGGCTCGTCGTTTAAACGCAGCCTGCGCAACAAGGAGCCCGCCTCGCCGAGAGTGAGCGACCTGCCGGCGATAGTCGCCTCCACGACCGGCAAGCTGGAGCTCGAGAGCGTCGAGGACGGCCGCGAGATCAAGGTCCTCGACGACCTGGTCAAGAAGGCCGTCCTCAACACCTTTGCCCGGTATTTCAAGCCCGGGGAGTTCGACGAGCTCGTGCAGAAGTTCGAGGAGGGCCTGTCCATGGAGACGGGCAGCAGCATACCTTCGTCCGAGTACGTGGCGAAGCTTCCGCAGATAGGCGAGGCCTCCAAGCTCATCAAGCGCATCGAGCGCTCGGAGGAGCCGGCGGCGATCGCGTCCGCACTGGAGTTCGTCCTGGAAGGGCTGCACCTGAACCGCAGGCTCAACAGGGACATGGTCGGTGGCAATTATCTGTATAGCGGGTGAGACTAACCACCTGAATAGCTAGCGACTGAGTTTCCGCGGGCCGGGGGAAGGCGCTTACTCCACGAATCCAGCTAGCCGAAAGGTTGAAGGAACGCCGGGCCTGATCGGTCCGGCGTTTTCTATTTGTTGATCTATTGGTGACACTTCATTCTTGGACTAATTAACTATCTCAAAACGTCAATCCAGAGTTGACCATCCTTCGACAGGTTCTCCGCAGCGGCGGCCCGCAGTGGCGGACTCCGAAGATATACATATTGAGGAGTCGGAGAGTCCGGCGATAATCGATTTGGGGAGTCGGACAGGACGAACGGGCAGAATGAAACCTCTCCGTTCGTAGTGTCCGACTCCTTAGAATGTATATCTTCGGACTCCGATTCGTCGGAGAGCTTGTCGAACCATCTTTTGAGATATATTCCAAGGATTCGACGCGTTCTTGGCACACCGTTTCGTTGACGCGTCTCAAGGACGACCCTAAAATGAGAAAATCGAATCGGCCCACAGACAATTTCAAGGA
>JADFKI010000270.1 GCA_022565015.1 Chloroflexota bacterium | reverse complement strand
GTCGGATACATAGTCACTCAACTCAGATGTTCCTGGTGAGAAGTAAGACAGGGCCGGATTTTCGACCTTGTGCCCAAGACTTCTGGCGACAGCGATATGGTGCTGAGCTATCAGGTTGCCAGTCCCGCGAGAGCCGGAGTGCACCAGCACCCACACAGACCCTTCCAGGTCTTCACTAACTTCTGCGAAGTGGTTGCCGGAGCCAAGCGTCCCGAATTGGGACAGGATACGCTTCTCCTCTTTTTTTATCGACGGCCAGCCACGCCACTTGACGAACTCGTGAGCGAGCGCAGATGGCTTCGTATGAGCTTTACCGACTCCACTTGGGATGGTCTCGCGAATACGGCCCAGAATACGTCTGGATGTTTGGTCGTTGATCTCGTGACGCTTGATACTGGTCTTGAACGCTGACACTCCGCATCCAATGTCCACGCCAACGGCGGCTGGAATGATACCGTTGGTTAGCAGCACAGACCCCACGGTTGAGCCTGCTCCCAGGTGAGCGTCCGGCATCAAGGCCAGCGGGCCAGCCATGGCGTCACAGCGCGCAGTCATCAAGGCCTGCTCGAGGGTTTGAGGGTCCAGGATTGACGCCCACGAACGAACTACCTGCTTCCCGCCTGACTCGTGTATCTCCATTTGAAATCCCTCCTTATCAGTTGATTGATTTCTTGGAGCCGTAGAGGGGACTCGAACTGAGGTAGACCCCGAAAAACGGACAGGTAGCTAAGAAAGAGTTAGGCTCCTAAAGTACAGGGACTGTTCCCATCTCAAGACGCATGAACCACCTCCCTGGCCGTGCTGAACTGTCCTGGCTCGAAAAGGGTAGGCTCGGTAACTTGGGTCTGGATAGCATCCAGGGCGCTGTCTTTTCGCTCGTTGATATAGTTGTCGCCGCAGATGATGGTTGCGACTATGCTTCCCTTGTCTCCTAGTATTTGCTGAAGCGGACGGCCCGGGCCAACAGGGCCATCCCGCACTTCGACAGGCCTGTTGGCTTCCTCCTCGCCGCCGATGCCTCCGAAGAACTGGTTCAAGTAGTGGACTATTCTCAGTGAACCGCTCATGCTGCAACCACCTCTTTTTCAGCGAAGTGTTCCCATGTCGGGGGAATAGTAACACTTCGCTACCATCAGTCAAGGCGCAGAACAGAGGGAACTGCGGTGACGCCAGTAGCCCGAATATGATTCTCTGTTCTGGCCGTTGCGCCTGACGCTATCCTCTCTGAGGGGCGGCGGAACGCTATTTTCTGGGCAAGTCTTTTCACATCGACGAATATCATGTATCTTGGTTGCATGATAGCGCATCCAGTCAAGTGAGCCGTTGCGCACTTCGACAGGCGCAAGGTCTATACCACCACGGAGTCAGATACTATTGGCGAAGGTCAGAGTCATGTACTGGAAGGAGATTCCAGTGCAAATACAGGCTAAAGATGAATCAGGCGTAGTGTCGAAGCCGCTCGAAGAGCGATTTCAGCAAGGACTGGACGCGATTTCGATGTTCGACGGCAGCAGCGGCACCGATGATTACCTGATGGCATGGGAATGGAAGGACTTTGGCGAGTTCGATTCTTCGGCGCAGGAGGCTGCGACCGCCGTGGTTAGGCGATTCAACTCCGGCTTTCCCGCCGATTTCGTGGCGCGCATCCGCGACTTGCATAACGCCGGCCAACGCGATACCAGTCCGGGCGCCGCCGACCGCTGGATCGAAGAGTAGCCAGCTCTGGGAGCAAGATCCGTGACTGAAAAGATGACTATTCTGGAGCGCCTCGCCAAGGGCGACGTGTTGATTTCAGACGGCGCTACGGGCTCATATCTCCAGCAGCACGGCCTCGGAGATGGCGACCCGGAGGAGTTTAACGTCAGCCATCCTGAGATCGTAAAGGGCATGGCCAAGGCCTACTTCGACGCCGGCTCGGACATGGTGCTCACGAACTCCTTTGGCGGCACAAGAATAAGGCAGAAGCATTACGGCTTCCAGGGAAGAATCCGGGAGTTCAACGTGCTGGCCGCAGAGCACGCGCGTAGCCAGGCGCCTCCGGGATGCTTCGTCGTAGGCTCGGTTGGCCCCACGGGAGAGGTCATCGATGATCCCCTCAAAGAGTCGCCCGTCACCGAAGACGAGGTGTACGAGGCCTTCGCGGAGCAGATTACCGCCCTCGCGGAGGGTGGCGTGGACGCCGTCGACATCGAGACGATGATCGATGTCCGGGAGGCCAGGCTGGCGATCAGAGCCGCCAAGGAGAACACGGACCTCATAGTCATGTCGACCATGTTCTTTGATAAGGGCCCACGCGGGTTTTTTACGATGATGGGTTCGACGCCACAGCGCGCGGTGGAGGAGCTCATCGACGCCGGGGCCGACATCGTCGGGGCCAATTGCGGCAACGGGATAGACGTCATGGTCGAGCTGGCCCAAGAGATTCGAGCGGCCACGGACGGCTATATCCTTATTCACTCCAACGCCGGTATACCGGTGGCTAAGGGCGGAGAGATAATATATCCCGAGACGCCGGAATTTATGGCCGAGCGGTTCAAGCAGATGGTGGACATTGGCGTCAGAATCGTCGGCGGCTGCTGCGGCACCGGGCCGGACCACATACGAGCTTTGGCGAAGATGGTCAGGGGATAGACTGATGGCGTATTTAGCGCTTCCCCCTCACCTTAGTCCTCTCCCTCAGGGAGAGGAGATGTCTCCTTCTCCTTTGATGGGAAAAGGTTCGGATGAGGGTGTATCCTGAGAAGTAGGAATGAGAAATGACTGAAAAAAAGTCGAACGACCGCGTCCGTGTAGCCGATGTTATCCAAAAGCTGGGTAAGTGCCTGGAGCTCGTGCCCACCGACCCAAACTTTCACCAGATAAGCGTGGGCCTGTACGAAAAAGACGGAGTCTGTAGCGTCTGGACGTTCTCTCGGAAAGAGGGCGCCGAGATCAGAATCGAGAAGATCCGCAATCAGCTGGTCGCCCTGGGCGGCATGGAGCCGATTGCCGGCTCATCCAACCAGTGTAGATTCCCGTGCGGTGTTCTGCACGCCAGGCCGGTGAGGTTCCTCATGAGCCAGGCCGTTGGCAAGGCGCCGGATTTCGCACCACCCAAGGGCGAGATGAGGATCCGCGACAGCAAGTCTGCCTTGACGCTGATGGCGACGGGCAGGCAGAGCGGCGATAGATATGTTTACGCCGTGTCGGGCGAGGGTGAGGAGAAGAACGCGGCGATGCGACTGCGCATGGTCGTCGCGGGGTTCGTGAAGTACGGCGAGATGGAAAAGGTGAGCGACTCAGATGTGTCGTTTTCCTGCGGCCGGCGCCACGACGAGCTGGTGCGTCTGCTGATGCCCTACTCCCGCAACATCTC
This sequence comes from Chloroflexota bacterium, assembly GCA_022565015.1. Taxonomy (GTDB): domain Bacteria; phylum Chloroflexota; class Dehalococcoidia; order Lucifugimonadales; family JADFKI01; genus JADFKI01. The sequence goes on along the minus strand of JADFKI010000270.1, from coordinate 1,469 downwards.
CAGCGTCGAGAGCATGATGGAGGCCGAGGCCATGCGCGGCCAGATGACCACCGGCACGCTGGGCTTCTCGGTGACGTAACGCATCATAAGATGGGCATTACTCGGAGTTAAGATGATGAGTAAAAACGGCGTAATCGAAAAGTCTAGTGATATTCTGGGGGGAACTCCGGTTTTCAAAGGAACGCGTGTGCCCGCTCGGACGTTGATGGATTATCTGGAAGCGGGGGATAGTCTTAAGGATTTCTTGTTGGACTTTCCCACCGTCTCCGAAGAGCAGGCGAGGCAGGCACTTAAGATAGCTGGAGGCTGAATCGTGATATCTGAGTGCGCCTCTCCAATATAGCTGATGCCTGCCGGAATATAGAGATGGAATGATGGAAAAATCAACGAAATTTACAATAGAAATGGAAAGAGAAGAAGACGGTCGCTGGATTGCAGACGTTCAAGAGCTCTCTGGTGTTATGGCGTACGGTTCATCTTCCGAAGAGGTGATGGCCCGGGTTCAGGCCCTTGCGCTGCGGGTATTGGCGGACCGCCTTGAGCATGGTGAAGCAAGTCCGAAAAATTACTAGCCTTAACTACGCTACACATAGTATTTATTTCAGGATTGGTCATGGACAAGATGGTAATAACTTCCAAATTTACTAAGTCAGGAAAACGTGTTCTCAAGAAACCCTTGAGTCACAATAGCGTATGCGCTCCGGCCTATAGAGAATACAGGATCGCCTATGAGGAAACAAAATGCGAATGGAAGGAATGGTCGTCTTCCGCGAAGCGAAGATATGTAGAGAGAATGGCGCACAAAATTGCGACCTGTCTCTCTGGAGAGCAAATTTCCGATGAACTAAGGTATCAAACCATCAACAATCTGGCTCTCCAGTTTTTTGGAAATAATTGGCCCTCAGCCTTTGGTAGACCATAATAACGGAACCGTAGGCCGCATATCTAAGAGATTTGGTGATTTGTCTGAGCTGGACGCTGTTGAAGATCTTTTGTGGAATGAATATGTTTCGGTCTGTACGCTAGCTGAACGTTGGAGGGAAGCCAAAATAGAGGACTTACAGCGGCGAAGTGCTCAGATGCAGCGAGAGCTTTGGCGAGAGGTAGAAGAGCACATGGCGCCTGTACTTAGGGAGTCTAGGCAAAAAACCAGTTTGAAGATGCAACAGATCCGCGCAAATGACAATAACTAGGAGCCAAGAACATGCCGTTAAATGAAACCATGACGCCACGCGAACGGGTCATGAACGCGCTGGCCGGCAAACCCGTCGACCGCACGCCCGTGGCCAATCCCACGAACGTCGCCACCGTCGAGCTCATGGACCTGGTCGACGCGCCGTTCCCCGACGCCTGCCGCGATCCCGAGCTTGCCGCCCGCCTGGCAGCGACGGGCCACACGGAGCTTGGCTTCGACGCCGTTATTCCATACGTTTCCATCATCCCGGAGTCGTCCGCCCTGGGCTGCGATA
>JADFKI010000045.1 GCA_022565015.1 Chloroflexota bacterium | reverse complement strand
GGTTGCTTTATTGACGCTGTTTGCCTGCGTATGTTCGTCGCCACGCCCGCCGCAGCCGCCACCGGAGCGTGGCCTTCGTGGAGATGTTGGAGGTGACGTAGCGCACGACCTTGGGGTTGCCGAGGAAGGTTATCGCCGACCAGTCGCGGAGCTGCTTCATCGTCGTCTTGCCGCTCCGCCAGTCCGCCACCAACGCCTCCATGGGCTCCCAGCGTATGCCGCGCGACAGGCCCAACGCGCGCTTGGTGCGGTGGCCGCGCATCACGAGGCCGCCCGCCTCCTGAACGAGCATTACGCCGCCGGCGACGTCCCACAGCTTGGGCGCGGTCGTGACCGTGAACTGCGTCACGCCCCTGGCCACCATGGCGAGCTCGTAGGCGATGCTGCCCGTCATCCGAACGTCCCCGACCTTTCCCCGCATCGGCTTCTTGAAGCGGAACATCATGCCGAAGCCGCCGGGGAGGGTGACCATCCCGTTTCCCTTTGGCTCGTCGGATTCGACGACGGACATCGGCTCGTCGTCTGAGAAGGCGCCGCCCCCTTTGCGGGCGTGAAGCACCATGCCTCCACCTTCCGCGGGCCACGGCAGGTATACGGCGCCGGCTATCGGGACGCCCCTATGCATCACGCCGATGGAGCAGGCGAAGAGCGGCAGCCCCGCCAGGAAGTTCTTGGTGCCGTCCAGAGGGTCCAGGACCCAGACGATGTCCTTGGCCGGCTCTTTGCCTGCCTTTTCCTTATCCGCATCATCGCCGTCCTGCTCCTCGCCGAGAATCCCGTGGTCCGGAAATCTTTTCAATATGGCCTTCTCGAGATACTCCTGGGTCTCTTTATCGGCGTTAGTAACCGGGTCCGTCTCCTTCTTGTCCTTGTACTGGACGTCGAGGGAGCTTCCGAAGTGACTGGCAAGGATCGCGCCCGCCTCCCGTGCTATGACGGTGGCGTGGTCCTCGATCTGCTTCAGCAGGGCTTCGTCGACTGAGCCCGGTTGCTGCGTCATCAATAATATCCTTTGGCTGCCTGACTATGGCGTAGTGTATGTCGGGTTGCCTGGGGGGTCAACGTGAGCATTGAGCCCCTTCTACCTGCCACGCATGTTGAACAGATAGCATATTAAATGGCGAGTGTCCTCGAAAAAAAGGCCGTCCCTACCGCTAGATAGGTCAGGCCGTTACAATGACTGAAGGCCGGGCGCGCTAACGCCTGCTCTCGACTCAGGAGCTCCGCGTCTCTAACTCGAGAGCCCGAATCGAAACTGTTGAATACCTTTTCTTGCAAAGGGTAAGGTCGGGACGAGGGCGGAGCCAACCCCTCCTTGGTCCTCCCCTTAAACAAGGGGAGGAGATTTAATATTGGAGCAATAAGACATGCTGGTTTTTCGTGGAAGGCTGGGGCGGAATATCGCCGTCGTGGAGCTGTTCGGCACCATTGGCGGCGGCGTGAAGTCGCACGTTTACGACAAGGTCTTCTCCTCCATCGAGAAGGACGACAGGGCGCGAGCCCTCGTGTTGGACATAGACTCTCCCGGCGGAGGCGTGTCGGCGTCGGACTACCTGTACCGCAGCGTACTTAAGGTCGCCGCGAAGAAGCCGGTCATCGCCAGCGTGCGTGGGCTGGGCGCCTCCGGCTCGTACTATATCGCCTGCGCCGCCCACAAGATCATCGCGACGCCCGGCGCAATTATTGGCTCCATTGGAGTCATATCCGTCAGGCCGGTGCTTCGGGAGTTTTTGGAGCGACACGGAATCGGCGTGAATGTCAGCAAGAGCGGCGCCTACAAGGACATGGGGGCCTTCTGGCGCGAGGCCACTCCGGAGGAGCAGGTGAAGATGCAGGCGCTGATCGACGAGTCGTACGATACCTTTGTCTCCATCGTGGCCAAGGCAAGGAAGCTGGACGAGGGCCGCGTTCGGGAGATCGCCACGGGCGAGGTCTACTGGGCAACCAAGGCCAAGGAGCTGGGCCTTGTGGACGAGCTTGGCGACCTCGACACCGCCATCGACATGGCCGCCGACATGGCCCGCGCGCCTCGCAAGCCAGTCTACGTCAGGCCGCGCCGCACGCTTCGGCAGCTGCTGTTGAACCCCGCCGCCGAGTCCTTTGCCGAGACCCTGGCCGAGGAGGTCGACCGCAGGCTCTGGACGGCCTCGCTGCGGTTCTGATTTACGGCTAGCCTATAGCGTCCTTCGTCTCTAACCAGAACGGTCCTCAACAGCCTCGTCGGGCATGCGAGATATGGGCTTCTTGCCCGTTCCGTGAAACATGACGATCTCAAATAAATTGCCACCAAAATCGAACATATATCTCATGTTTTTTATTTCATGAAAGGGTTAATATTTTCTTATAGGATATTTAAATTTTAGCCAATAGCTGTTTGCCGAGTCCTAAATCCTTCCCAGGGGTGTCAAGTAACCACAGTTGAATAAGCTCGAGTCGGGCGCATCCCCGGAACCCCAGGAATTCTCGGCAACGGCACAGGGACAAGAGGCACTAGACGGTGAGCCGTCGGTCGCAGGCCTTGTCGTAAGCGAATCGGCCCAGCCTTCCGTAAACCTACAGGCGGCCGGCGGGGCACAACCGGCCGCCGCCTACCCCGCAGGCGACATTACTATCGATCAGGCCGGCCCCGCCCTCGCGATCCCGGCCAAGAAACGCCACTTCCGGCCTCACCTTCGGCCCCTTCACGTGCCCGCGAAGGTGCATACCTTCGATTCGTTTCAGTTCCGAAACTATCGAGTCTTGTGGGCGACGACCTTTTTCTCCAGCGGCGGCTTCTGGCTCCAGCAGGTCGTCATAGGCTGGCTGACCTACGAGATGACGCAGTCGGCCTTTCTCACCACCCTGGCGATGGGTCTGGACGCCCTTCCTCTGCTCATCGCCGGTCCCATCGGCGGCATGCTGGTGGACAGCAAGGACCGAGCCAAGCTGCTGGCATATATCTTTTTATATCAGGCGGCGGTCACGTTCATCTTCGGCCTTGTCGTCGTTCTGGGGCTGCTTGAGACATGGCACATATTCGCGTTTATCCTCACTATGGGGTTCGCGTGGGTAATCCTGGATCCCGCGAGGATCTCCCTGATCTCCAATACAGTTCCTAAAGAAAATCTCGTAAATGCCTTTGCCCTGAATTCGCTGGCGTTCAGCGTGATGCGCCTGGCGGCGCCGGCGGCGGGCGGCCTGATGATCGTGGCCATCGGCCCTGGTCCGACGTTGCTTGTTGAGGCTTTCCTGCAGCTGGTTGCCTTCAGAGCCGCGTTGGGGTTGGACTTGCCCAAGATGAAGCCCAAAAAGCTCAGGCTTTCATCGGCGATAGCGGCGACCCTGGAGGCGGTCCGCTACGTCAAGGGGCAACCCGTAATATTGGGCCTGATGCTGTTTGGGATATTGCCTCCCATGGTTGTCTTTCCCTTCGCACACGGGCTGATTCCGGTCTACGCCGCGGAGGTCTTTCACGTGGGGCCTACCGGCCTCGGGGTCCTGATGGCGTCGCTCGGCGCAGGCGCGACGATAGGCATGGTCGCGCTGGCATCCCTGGGAGATGTCCGAAATAAGGGCCTGCTTTCGATGGCCAGCCTGGTATTGACGGCGCTGTCGATGGTGGTACTGTCGCGGACCAGCAGCCCTGTGATTGCCTTCCCGGTGTTCATGGTTCTCAGTATCGGCGTGATGGCCTTCATGTCGACAACGAGCGCGACGATTCAGAGCATCGTGCCGGACGAGTTTCGGGGCAGGGTATCCGCACTGTACGTGCTCACCTTTGGGCTGATGCCCGTGGGAAGCCTTGCGGCCGGAGTGCTTGCGCAGAACCTGGGGGCGCCCAACGCGACCCTGATCGGCAGCGGAGTGGTGGCGCTGCTGCTAACGTTGCTTGCCGTCAGGTTCCGTTCCGCGTGGTGGCCTGAGTGACGGCGTTCGCTTCTTGGCCTGTATCGGGCATCACGAATTGTTTTCACCAGTGCTGGCTGCTGTCCGGCTATGCTCATCGCGGAGTGGCCGCGGCCTCTCCCAGCCACTGCCAGTGGTACAATGATAAATAAGATGTTATGATTCTTGCTCTCAAATCGGAGGTGTAATGATGGCATTAGACATAGAACGAAAATATTACAAAGATCAGAAAGTGGAATTACTGAAGCACTATCTGGGCCAGTTCGCGCTAATTATGGGGGACGAACTTATCGGAACATTTACGACACATGGGGAAGCATTTAACACCGGAGTGAATAATTTTGGCAATGTCGCATTTCTGATTCAAAAAGTCGAAGTGGAGGATGAGGTCATACAGCATCCATCTCTCGCAGTAGGCTTGATTAGTGCCCACCCATAACCAAATCATTTATGATACGAATTCGAATCTCCATCCTGCCGGTCTAACGAGGTTGGGAGCGTATTTCCCAATCGAAGTTCACGTGCCGCCACAGATCGCGGAGGCACTTACAAAACAGGGAATGCCCGTCCCCACACCTGCATCGGGTGTGAGGCTTATAGACACTGGAGCATCCATTACTTGCGTCGATGAAAAAATCCTCACAGGGCTATCCCTAAATCCGATAGGTGTAGTCGAGACAGGTACCGCGAACGGACCAGTGCAACAAAACGTATATCCCGGACGTATCGTGTTTCCTACTAAAGGCTGGACAATAGACCTAGAGAGGGTAGTTGGGGTTAATTTGGCAGGCCAATCCGTTGAGGCTGTTCTGGAAGCACCAGCCATACCCATTATCGCCTTGCTAGGAAGGAATTTCTTGGAGCAGTGCGTCTTCATCTACAACGGCACGATGGGGTCATGGACTATTTCCATGGCTTAGGCTGATTCTCTGCCCCACACAATCAGCTCAAATTATTCAAGCTCGCGTTCAGCCGATTGCGGAATAGCTGGGGCCTCCCCAACCACAAATACCCGCCGACCCCTTCACATCCCAACGTGATCGGGCGAACGATTCCTTTCCACGCTCGAGTCTCCGGCAAGCCCATTTGCTATGATTTCATTAGGAGTTATCGCCAGCGCCTTTCCGGGCGGGTTTCCATAGCAGCACTTGTAATCAATTTGTAAGTATTCTTTTGAAAATTCGCGAATCTGGCCAGCATAATAGATAGATACAGGTAAAGTTTACGCCCCGGGGCATTTAGCGAATTGCCTGACACTGAAAAACAGCGAATCCTCGTAGTGGACGACGACCCGACTATATCGGACGTCGTCACCCGCTACCTGCAAAGCGACGGATACGACGTGCAGGTAGCCTTCGATGGGGAAGAGGCCCTGGAGCATGCGCGTGCGTTTTACCCCGATCTCGTCGTGTTAGACCTGATGCTGCCCAAGCTCGACGGCCTGGAGGTCTGTCGATTGCTGCGCTCTCAGGGCTCCGTACCCATCATCATGTTGACGGCAAAGGGCGATGAGATGGACAGGCTGGTGGGCCTGAACCTTGGGGCGGACGACTACATCGCCAAGCCGTTCAGTCCCCGGGAGCTGGTCGCGCGAGTCAAGGCGGTGCTCAGGAGAAGCGGTTCCGTTCCTGGGATCGAAGAGGACTCGCTGCGGATAGACGGCCTCTATATCAACCCCAGGACCCGCCAGGTCAGTGTCAGCGGCCACGACGTCGATCTCACGGCCAAGGAATTCGACCTGCTACGCTTCCTCGCCATGCACCCCCGGCAGGTCTTCAGCCGCGAACAGTTGCTAAACGACGTTTGGGACTACCTGTACGCTGGTGACACTAGTACTGTGACCGTGCATATCAGAAGGCTCAGGGAGAAGATCGAAGCCGATCCAACTCGCCCACGGTACATACTCACGGTATGGGGAGTGGGCTACAAGTTCATGTGAGCTGAAAGCAGAGGTCATCACAGGAAATCGAACGAGTCCGCCTCGGGCGGATACAGGGCTTCAATGGACGACCCGCGAGACCGGAGGTCTATAAATTGAATAAAGTAAATCTGCTCAAGACTGGAAACGCTGCACTGATCGCTATCGTGGGCGGCCTTGCCGTGGCTCTGGCGCTGGCATTTCTCGCCTTCGATATGAGTGGCCGGGACGCCGGCCTCATATCCCTCTACCTCGTCGTCTCCGGCTCCATATCGCTGCTGTTGGGGTTCGGGGCCAGCCGTTTGGCCCTCAGAAGCCGATTGGGCATAAGAAAGAGGGTAGCGGTAGCCGGTGCGATAGGAAGCATCATCGCACTGGTCAACGTAACGATAACAGCCCTTCTGATGTTTCTCTCCCCGCACGACCTCGCGCTGTTGGCCGTGCTGCTCCTGTTTTCGCTGGTAGTGTCCACGTTCTTCAGCTTCGCGGTGGCCCGCGGCATAACCTCCTCAGTGGAGTCGCTGAAACAAGGGGCATTGCTTCTGGCTGAAGGCGACCTTTCGGCAAGGGTATCGGCGACGTCCAGCGACGAGGTGGGGGACCTGGCGAATATAATCAATACGATGGCTGATAAGCTCGAGCAGGCCTTTCACCGGCAAACAGAGCTGGAGCAGGCGAGGAAGGACCTTATAGCGTCCGTCTCTCACGATCTCAGGACGCCGCTCGCCTCAATGCGGGCCATGGTAGAGGCGATCAGCGACGGCGTGGTGTCCGATACGGAGACCGTCCAACAGTATTGCGCGAATATCAAGAATGAGGTGGAGCACCTGACCATCCTCATCGACGACCTCTTCGAGCTATCCAGGCTGGATTCGGGAACTCTGGAGCTTCAACTCCAGCCCAGCTCGGTGGACGACATACTTTCCACCGTATTGATAGGCATGCAGGCCGAGGCGGCGACCCATTCTCTGGAGTTGCGCAGCGAGCTGAATGACGAGCTAGAGCCCGTGATGGCCGATTCCCACAAGATACAGAGGGTCCTTTACAACCTGGCGCAAAACGCCATTCGCAACACACCGGCCGACGGCACCATACTCATGGAGGCTAAGGACATCGGTGAGATGATCCGGATCGACGTCGCCGACACGGGACGAGGCATAGCCGAAGAAGACCTGGATAAGGTCTTTGACAGGTTCTACAGGGGCGAGAAGTCGCGTTCCAGGGAGTACGGCGGCGCGGGACTGGGACTGGCAATAGCCAAGGGAATCGTCGAGGCCCACGGCGGAAGAATCTGGGTGGAAAGCGCGCTGGGCGCCGGCAGCCGATTTAGCTTCAGCCTTCCCAAGGCCAACGCCGGTATAGCCGTTTAGCACCCCTCAAGTGCTTCATCGGGCGGTCCGACCTCATCCGGGAACGCCTCCGGCAAGACCTCATGCGCATTATTCCGGCCTCAGCTGCGTTCGTCCGTACGAAACCTCGCCTCGCCGCCTCGAAGCCAAAATGTTAACCCCTGGTTCAGATTCGTAAGACCTTCTTAATATTTGACCTTTAGTCTTCAGGAATAACCGGACCCCGAAGCCGACGACATCTAGCCGGCAGAGGTGTCTAACAAGGGACAAGCAGACTGAAGGAGGTCTAGATATGAACCGTAAGCGATTAGGCATGGTAACGGGTATGATTGCGGCTCTGGCGCTCTTCTTGAACGTCTCCATCGCTACGTCCGACGAGGCTTTCGCCGACCGAGGCGGAGAGGGAGGCCGCGGCGACGGTCCGATAGTCTTCGTGGAGAGCCAGGGACTTTACTTCGATTCCATAGTCACCGCTGACCCAATTCCACCCAACGGCCCCTTCCAGGACCTGATGATGGTGGACGGCCAGCTTCACACGGATTTCGGCCCCGGCGACCCGGGTTATGTCGGTGGCCGATGGCGGCTGCTTGATGGAGATGGAAACGTGATCAAGTATTTCTCTTGCCCTCTGCTGGGACCGGGGCGCGCCAGTCCATAAGTCCGCGTGACACACGGATCGTTGAATCGCATGAGAATCGGCTTGCCATGGGATTGAAGCGATCCGCAAAGACGGAAGGGCCCTGGGTGATTTCCAGGGCCTTTTCTATTACACCTCGCCAAGGCCGATAAGCTGCGTCCATCATACGGGCTGGACAGCTTCAGCACCCACATTTTTAACGCAAATCCTCGTCTCTTTTAGCCTCCTGCCACAGGGCCTCCTTTTCGTCCAGCGGCAGCTCCGCAAAGGACAGGCCCCGCTCCCTGCTGAATCGCTCCATGGTCGTGAACCGGCGGTAGAAGCGCCCGTTGGCGTGCCGCAGGGCCGACTCGGCGTCTATGCCCATCCAGCGTGATGCGTTCACGATGGAGAAGAGCAGGTCTCCCAGCTCGTGCTCTTTCTGCTCTTCGGATTGCGCATCGTTTATCTCCCCGAGCTCTTCAACGACCTTGGCCAGCGCCCCAGAAATATCGTCCCAGTCGAATCCGGTCCTCGCCGCTCGACCCTGCACGGATTGAGCGTACGCAAGGGCGGGCATGTGTCGCGGCAGGCCATCCAGGATCGAATCGTCGTCGCCCTTCTTTTCGTCCCGCTTGATCGCGTCCCAGTTGGCGATCACCTGCTCGGCATCGTCGGCCCGAACATCGCCGAACACGTGAGGATGGCGCCTGACCAGCTTGCCTATAAGGGCCTCGAAGACCTGGCCGTGTGTGAACTCTTTAGCTTCTTCCGCTATTCGGGCCTGGAAGGCCACGTGGAAAAGCACATCGCCAAGCTCCTCGACCATCTCGTCGACGTTCTCCTCTTCGATAGCCTCGATCAGCTCATAGCATTCTTCCAACAGCATTTCGGTCATGGACTGGTGAGTCTGCTTCTTGTCCCATGGACATCCGTTGGGGCCCCGCAGTCGTTCTAGTAGCTGAAGCACGCCATCGTAAGTCGCGGGGTAATCGGGCATGTTCGTCATCGGTCACTCCCGAGGGAAGATGCTATGATTGATTGAAAATGCATGCGTTAAGAATAACGGCGGCGGTCATATTCGTCGCGTTCGTCCCCATATTTCTCACAGCGACGACGGTGCGGTTGGTCATCAACCTTCCCTCGCTATACAGCTACGGGTTCGACAAGTATAACATCGCCGCCTACACGGGCATCGAGCGCCCGGAGCTTCTTTCCGCGGCACGGCAGCTTCGAGACTACTTCAACAACGATGAGGAGCTTCTGATAATCCCCCTTACGGTCCGCGGTGTGCAGGTGAACAGCCTCTTCAACCAGCGTGAGATCATTCACATGCGGGACGTCAAGGGCCTTGTTCGCGGGGTTTATCTAGTTCAGATGTTAGCCGCGCTCTACCTGCTGGGGTTTGCCGCCGTCGGAATATATGTGTGGCGCCGCTCGTTCTGGCCCATGCTCGCCCGAAACGTGAGCGCAGGCGGATTTCTTACCCTGGGAATTATCGCATTCGTCGGCGTCGTTTCGCTCGTCGGGTTCGACCGGCTGTTCCTGCTATTCCATCTCATAAGCTTTAGCAACGACTTCTGGCAGCTTGATCCATCGAGGGACTACCTGATCGCGATGTTCCCGCAAGGGTTCTTTTTTGACGCAACGATGCTAATCGCCGGGTCCGTAATCCTGGAGGCAGCTCTGCTGGCTGCGGTGCCTATGGCCTTACTGAAGTACCTGCCTCGACGGAGGTTCACCAGGGCTGAGCGACGCCTCGCCGCGCGGGCCGAAGCGCCCTAGGGATTCCGAGTAGCCCTTCGACAATGTTTATTCTTTACGTACTGTCACTAACGTCTGTATACTCGGGAGCAGGCTGTAGTCAGATCGCCTGAGACATCTGAGCGGGAGACCAGATATCGACGAAAACCGCCTTAGGGCGCTACTCGAAAACTACAAGGCGGATGGCGTCACCGTAGACGAGGTCTTGGACCGGCTGCGTGACTTGCCTTACGAAGACCTGGACTTCGCCAAGGTCGACCATCACAGGGAGCTTCGGAAGGGTTTTCCCGAAGTGATCTTCGGCCTGGGCAAGTCTCCCGGCCAGATAGCGTCTATTGCCGATGCCCTGCTGAAGCAGTCCGACCGTCTGCTGGTAACCAGGGCGTCCCCGGAAGCCTACGAGGCCGTGCACAGCAAAATCGCGGACGCCGCCTACGACGAGATTGCCAGGACTATAGCCGTCGACCGTCGCCAACCGTCCGAGCGCAAAGTAGTCTCGGGCGTTCTCGTCATCTGCGCGGGCACGGCAGACCTACCCGTCGCGTGCGAGGCGGCCGTTACCGCGGAGCTCATGGACTGCGAGGTGGAGCGAGTCTTCGATGTCGGCGTCGCTGGAATCCACCGTCTGTTGGACCAGAAGGATGCGCTGAACAGGGCGCGTGTGGTGGTGGCCGTCGCGGGGATGGAGGGCGCTCTGCCTTCCGTGGTTGGCGGGTTGGTGCAGGTGCCGGTCATCGCCGTTCCCACCAGCGTCGGCTACGGGGCCAGCTTCGACGGGCTTGCCGCCCTCCTCGCCATGCTGAACTCATGCGCCACCGGCATCGGCGTCGTCAACATAGACAACGGCTTCGGCGCAGGCTACCTCGCCGCAGTCATCAACAGGCTGCCCCAGCCTCAGCTCGACTAGGGATATTGACCTCACCCAAGCCTCTTCTCGGCAAGCGAGCATCCCTTCCCCTCAATGGGGGAGAGGTCCGCCAAGAATTCGATTCCACTCGCCACAACCTCCTCGGCACGATATCATGTCGCAAGACCAATCCATCCGGGCATTGGACATCACCTCAGCCTCCCGTGAAATAGCGAAAATCCCTTCCCCTTTTCATGGGGGAAGGCTAGGATGGGGGTGCCGTGGACCACGAAACGAGGAGCGACATGACGACCAAAAATATCGACCCGTACCAACGCGTGGCGGAGCTCGCATCCAAAGAGCCGGAGCTGTGGACTCAAGATGCCTGCGGGGTTACTCGCTCGGAACGGGGCATCCCGGCACTGCTTCATCGAGATGCCTACGCTCATGAGTCCGAAAAAGCCCGCGTGCTGCTTGTGGGAGGGCTATCGGGTCGGGCCAACGACGTCGACCTCGCATTCCAGGTACTGGAAGTTTTCGCCGATGATCGCGACCTCAGAGGGAGGCTAGCCCTCAGCGCCGTCCCGTGCGGCAATCCCGACGGCCTGGAACTGGGCGCAGCGCCCGGCAACGGGGCCGGCGGCAACCCGAGCGCAGGCTATCCTCCATCAGAAAACTTCTACTTCGACCAGCACGACCCTGAGTCGCGCTATCTTTGGCGCTGGGTCTCGTTCCAGGCTCCGGACTTCGTGTTCGAAGTGGTGATGTCCGACTCCGTGAAGTGGGAGGCATTCCGGCTGGACGACAGCATCGCTTCGGCGGTCGGAGCCAACATCGCCGGGCCTGACGACTCGCTGCTTGGAGCGCTTGGCACCGGGAAGCCCAGCAACCTGGCGCCGGTCCCGGGCCTACGATTGTCTTGTCCCTCAGAGTCGCTTGATGCGGAGCTAGAAAAACTGTGGAGCGCTCTCGCCGAGAATAAGGCCGGGAGCTCTCCCGCGCGTGATGTGCTGGGCCAGAGACGGCGCAGGAGCCCCCTGGAAGTCGCGCGTATTCTGGGCGCGGCATACGGCAACAAGCTCGACCCGGTAATCTACACGCAGGGCGTGGGGGTCAGCGGCAGGCTTCGACTGGCCCAGCTCGATTCGCAGAGCGAACACCTCATCTCCGAGGTGAAGGACCTGGTAGAGCCCATCGTTTCGAGCCACAAGCCCATGTTCGAAGACAACGCGGGCGGCGCGAACCTCGCGGGCATCGTGTGGGCCGAGGAGCTCTTCGAGATTACCCGACAAGCGCTACGCCGACCTCATACTCAGCGTCGCCGACCGCTACAGGGTCATGAGGCCCGAGGGCGTACCCGCCCCAGCCGACATCGAGTACCGGGTCGAGGACATGTTCTACAACGGCGCAATCCTTGGCCGGGCGTACAAGGTCAGCGGCGACGTAACCTATCTCGATATACAGACGAAGTTCCTGCTTGAAGCAGGCGTGCAGCAGGACAACGGCCTCTTTTGGCACGATCGCGAAGCCCCCTGGTATTGGGGTCGCGGCAACGGCTTTGCGGCCCTGGGATACGCGGAGACGCTCTCTTACTTGCCGCAGGACCATCCCGATAGGCAAGCCCTGATTGACATGCATTGCAAGCACTTGAACGCTCTTATCGAAAAACAGGCTGCCGCAGGCGGATGGTTGGAGGTAATAGACTTTCCGGGGTCGTACCAGGAGCTGTCGGTGACGTGCCAGGTGGGGTACGCCATGGCACGGGGCATGCGCCTGGGTTATCTCGACTCGTCGTACAAGGACCCGCTGTCGGCGGCATGGAACGCCGTCAACGAGCGGATCGACGACGAGGGCGGCCTGGTGGACGTGTGCACAGGCACCGGCGTCCAGGCGAGCACCCGCGACTACCTGGACCGGCCCGCCATATTCGGCCTCGACGATCGTGGCGGCTCCTTAGCCATCTGGTTCGCGGTGGAGATGATGCGGTATCTTTCAGGCGACAGTTAGGCTAAAGCTGGGGTTTCCGCCCAATGCTTCTACAGCCATCGATTCCGAGAAGAAGACCAGGTTCGCAGATCAAAAGAGGAAGAAAAATATGAAAATCACCAGCGTTCGCGCCACACCGGTGTCCGACCCCATACCAGAGGAGCAGCAACACCGCACCGACCTGGGAACCAAGATCAAGAGCGACTCCGTCATCATTCAGGTGGAGACCGACGAAGGCCTGGTCGGTCTGGGCGCCTCGTTGGGGAGCCCCCACGCGGTCTGCGCAATCGTAGAGTACGAGCTAGCCCCGGCGCTGATAGGCGAGGACCCCATATACTCCGAGTTCCTCTACGAGAAGATGTACAACGGCTCGCGCTGGAAGCCTTCCCTGGAGCGCGGCTTCTCCCAGCCCAGGGAGGACCGGCGCGGCCTCACAATGGAGGCCATAGCAGGCGTCGATATCGCCGTCTGGGACGTGAAGTCGCAGGCGATGGGGCTGCCCGTCTACAAGGTCATGGGAGCCGTCCGCGACTCGGTGCGGGGATACGCGTCCGGCGGCTGGGCTCCCGGCGACGAGGCGGAGCAGGAGATGGCAGGTTACGCCGCCAAGGGCTTCACCGCCGTGAAGATGCGAGTCGTGGGACGCGACGGCTTCTCCATCGAAAACACCGTCAGGCGCGTGAAGGCGGCCCGACGCGGCATTGGCCCCAACGTCGAGCTCATGATCGACGCCCACGGCTCCCTGGACATCTCGACGGCCATACGGCTAGCCAAGGCGCTGGAGGAGTACGATATCGCATGGTTCGAGGAGCCCATATCACCCGATAACCATTCCGGGCTGGCGGAGGTACGGCGAGCGACCAGCATCCCCATAGCCACCGGCGAGCGCGAGTTCACGCGATTCGATTTCGACGACCTCTTCAGGTACGGCGGAGTGGACATCGCCCAGCCAGACGTGGCCCGCGCCGGAGGTCTCACGGAGATTCGACGCATCGCCGCGCTGGCGTCCACACGGGGCATCAAGCTTGCGCCCCACGCCTGGGGCTCGGGCATCCTGTTCGCCGCCAGCATACACATGGCCATGGCCGCGCCCAACTGCCACATCCTGGAGGTCAGCCAGGGCTACATGCCCATGATGTACGACCTTTACAGCGAACCTTACGACATCCGCGAGGGCACGGTGTATGCGCCGCAGCGGCCCGGCCTGGGCTTCACGCTGCGTGACGACGTATTCGACCGCTTCAAGTACGTCCCCGGCCCCGAATACATCTTTTAGAATTTTCTAGCCTATCGGATAATAGTTCGCGCATTCATCGATGTAGCGCTTGGACTCCGCTCAGAAGCAATATGTGTGGTCGGTCGCATTTTCATTGTGCTCCTACGCACTGCCACGGCAAGACCACATTTGCATGCATTTTTGCATGCAAAAAATGTCCCCAAACGCTACCATTGGCAGGCCGGAAAATCTCGGCGTTGAGGTCGGTCTTGACTGAGGAAGAAGAAACCCGAAGCAACCTGAGGGAAGTGGCCCTGCTCTTTCTAAAGCTTGGCGTAGTCGCGTTCGGTGGCCCCGCGGCCCACATCGCCATGATGCGCGACGAGGTGGTGCGACGTCGAAATTGGGTCGGCGACCAGGAGTTCCTGGACATGGTCGGCGCGACCAATCTTATTCCAGGTCCGAACTCTACGGAGCTGGCCATTCACCTGGGGCATCGCAGAGCGGGTTGGATAGGGCTGCTAACGGCCGGAGCGCTGTTCATCGGTCCCGCTACCCTCATCGTAATGGCACTGGCCGCTTTGTACGTCGAATATGGAAAAACGCCGCAGGCCGAGTGGCTCCTGTACGGCGTGAAGCCCGTAATCATTGCAATCGTGGCATTCGCGCTGTGGGGTCTTGGACGGACAGCCGTGAGACGCGCCAGGTCGATTTTGCCGATTATAGGCATCGCGGTCCTGGCCCTCTACATAGCCGGCGTGAACGAGATATTTCTTCTATTCGCCGGAGGGGCCGTCACCGTAGCCCTTCACGCGGGCCAACGCTTTGGACTGCCGAAGCTCACCGGCTTCGCACCGATACCCCTGCTCCTGGGCAACATCACGCTCCTGCCCCTTCAGGTGACGGGGTTCAGCATGATCGCTCTGTTCCTCAACTTCCTCAAGATCGGAGCGGTGCTGTACGGCAGCGGGTACGTTCTTCTGGCCTTCCTGCGGGGCGACTTCGTTGAGCGGTTGGGCTGGCTAACGGACCAGCAGCTCATCGACGCCGTGGCCATCGGGCAGATTACGCCGGGACCCGTATTCACGACGGCCACGTTCGTGGGATACGTGACGGGTGGTTGGGTCGCCGCGCTGGTGGCCACCGCCGCGATATTCCTGCCGTCGTTCGTATTCGTCGGCCTGCTGAGCAAGATACTGCCCCTGGTGCGCCGCTCACCCACCGCCGCGGCCGCGCTGGACGGGGTGAACGTCGCGGCCCTTGGCCTGATGGCGGGCGTGACCTGGCAGCTGGGCAGGGCGGCCATAATCGATCCATTTACGATAGTGCTGGCCCTGGTGTCCCTTGGGCTGGTCCTTCGCACTAGGCTGAACTCGGCATGGATCGTGCTTGGCGGCGCCTTGCTGGGATTTGCGTTCAAGTTTTTGCTTCCGTAGGGACCATCCCCTGCACGACACGTGCCATCGCAAAGGAGTCGTCATTGAACGTCCTGCTAACCGGAGCCCTTGGTTAGCTGGGCAAAGCTCTGACCGAAGTTGTCGGCACGAAACGCGTGCTTGGCATCGAGTTCACAACCGGCTTCGCCCAACACCACGCCACCGAGATAGGTTAGCTATTTACAATATTGGAGCGAAGGAAAATGACACCTCCGAAAGACAAGCTGTACGGTCTCGTTCAGGAGTATTCCGAGCTCGGATATCATCGTACCGGCACGCCCGTCGACCAGGCTACGATAGAGTGGTTTGAACGTCAGCTATTAATCATCGGCGCACGAGTCGAAATGGCCCCCTACCGGTTTCCGCGCTACGCCGCTGAATGGAGCCTGACCGTAGACGGGCGGGCGATGGACTCGCTCCCCCTGTATTACGAGTCTGTGGGAAAGCTTCGTGTCCTCCTCGCCTTACGTTGGGGCGGTGGACGTTTCGGACCACTCGACCATGGCGAACAATATCGAGGAGCAGGTAGACGTCGCCCGTCGGTCCGACGCGGAGGGGGCGGTCCTCTCGACTATCGGCCGCGAAGGCCTTCTCGTCGTTCCCAACAGGGCTCCCGCACTGGGAAGCGGATTTCCCACCATCCTGGCAGCGGGGTCTTCTCTTGAAGAGCTAAAACGGGGCAGTGTATCTGTTTCTCTATCAGCCGGGATCGAGGATTCAGAGTCGGCAAACGTAGTGGGGTACCTTGGCGAAGGCGACTTCTCCCGTCCGGTAGTTGTAACCACGCCTATCAGCGGATGGTTCCATTGCGCCGGAGAGCGGGGCACCGGCATCGCAATCTCGCTGGAGCTAGCGAAGAGCCTCGCCCGCAGCTATCCGGTGATGGTTGTCGGCGCAACGGGCCATGAGCTGGATTACCTCGGCGCAAAGAGATACTTGGAAGCGAGTCCCCTTCCGCCTGCAGCCGTAATTCACCTCGGAGCCAGCGTAGCGACCGGCATACCAGGACAGGACGGTTCCCTGGTCCTATCTCCGACCAGAAGTGCCTTGACATCGACTACAGGTGAGGTCGCTCAAGAGATGCAACGAGCAGCCGCCCAAGGCGAATTTGCCTTCGAGTCGGATCCGCCGCTCTACGGGGGCGAAGGTGGCGAATGGATAAGGTTAGGCATGCCTCTGCTATCTTTCCTCGGGGGCTTCCGGCTGTTTCATACGCCCGAGGACCTGCCGCAGCACGCCACCTCTCCAGAGCTCCTGAACGTAGTCTGCGAAGCCGTCGTCGAGGCGTCTCACATATTTGTTGCAAACGCGCTAAAGGGATAGGGAACGCACTTCATCAGTACTGAGGAAAGGCCGCAGTCTACCGCCGAAAGCTCTCGGCGTTGTCCTTGGGCCGGAAGCCGAGCACGCGCCACGCACGCGGCGTGTCGTAGATCTTCCACGTGTTGCCCGACGCGCCGAAGAAGATGTCGTAGTTGATGCCCTCCACCTCGATGCAGCGGTCCACCATCGCCGCCATGTCGCGGTGGCTGAACCAGCTCACGTAGCTGCGCGCGTCATTGCCGGGCCTGTCGTCGCGAGAGGATGTGCCCAGCCGAATGCAGATGACCGACATGCCGTATTCCTCGGCATAGTAGCGTCCCAACGCCTCGCCGAAGATCTTGCTAACGGCGTACGGTCCGTCGGGACGGTCCGGCCACTCATGGCTGACCAAGTCCACGCTGCCGGGATCAATGCCTTCGTAGTTGCCCGCCGCGATCTGTGAATAAGGGCTGTCCAGCTCGTACTTGCCGTCGACGTGCATCGAGCTAAAGAAAATCACGCGCCTGGCCCCGGCCAGACGAGCGGCCTCGAAGACGTTGGCCGTGGCGACGACGTTGTCGGGCATGAGGATATCCCAGCCGATGTCCGGCGTATGACGAGGCTCGGCGGCCAGGTGCACCACTACGTCCTTGCCTTCGAAGGCAGGCGTCATGCCGTTGAAATTGGTAAGGTCGGCCGCCAACGAGTCCATTCCGGGCACGGTTACGCGGTCCACTCCGCTGAACTCGTACTTGTCGCCTAGCGTCTCGCGAATGACGGTCCCGATCTTTCCCCCGGACCCTGTTATCAATACTTTAGTTTTTTCAGCCATCTTCGCTCCTGGAAAAATATTGGCGCCGATATTCTCTGCTGCGTTATACCCCCTCCGATGAATCGGATTCCGATGCGTCGAACCGTCGAGGGGAAAGAAAAATATCCTCTCCACTTTTGGAAGGGGGAGAGCTAGAGAGGGGGCGATGCTCCTTCACCTAAAAGACGCCCAATTCAACTTCCAAATTTCTCCAGTTCCGGGCCGCCAAGCTCCCCG
>JADFKI010000044.1 GCA_022565015.1 Chloroflexota bacterium | reverse complement strand
ACTCCAAGGGCGAGAAAGGGGAACAGGAGAGACTCAGCCCCCGAGACCCGTGCATAAGATAAGGTTGGGTCTAATGCGACGAGCAGGCCCGCCATGACCCCAAGGAGCTTGTTGTCCGCGACCAGCCTGACGATCATGTAAACCAGCGCGCTCAACCCGAAGCCCAGGGCAATCCCCATGAGCTGGGCCAGGCCCGGCAGCTCGACGCCCAGCTGAGCGAACGGCCAGTGCAGCGCCCAGATCAGCAATACCCATAGGGGGCTCGTCATGCCGGCCTCTGCCACGGGGGGGGCGTATGAAAACGTCTGCGATTCTATGAAATTGCGCGCGTAGACGAGGAGAGACCATGTGGCGTCCGCGGGCACGAGGTTCCATCCCGACGGGCTCCCCGGCAATCTGACAAAAAGAAAGACGAGACTGGTGAGGAGGGCCACAGAGGCAAAGGACACGAACGGCCATGCCGCTTCCACATAGGGACTGACCGAGTCCCAGGCTTCGCTCAACCTACCGGGGTGTCTGAGCCGTGATGCCGCGACATCGGCTTCCGGCACAATACGTGGCAGCAGCTCCAGCACCTCGTCAACGCTGAAGGGCATCGGCACGAAAGTCGTACCGTTGGCTGTCCTTACCTCGGTCCCGACATCCGGGGGCCCCAGAATCAGGAGCGGGACCTCCGCAAGCTCCGGGCGGGAGGCCAGGTAGCGCCCAATCTCAGCACCCGCCTGCGCCTCTTCGACTCTGGCGATTATTAGGGCCGGGGGGCCGTCTTGCGATGCATCGAGGGCTTCGTCATAGGTTGCGGCTTGAGCGGTCCAACCCAGCAGACGCACGATCTCCGCCAGAAGCTCTCTGACTTGCTCCTCGCGTTCGAGTATTAAGACTTGCGTCAAAGCATTTCACCTGCGTCGCCGCGGATGCCGGGTTTTTCAGATGGATCAGCCGAAATACCGGACTCCTTGCACTCGCGGGCAGTCGCTAACTATATAGGTATACCGGCTTCCCAGGGAACTAAGTGCGGGCCCGAACATAGTAGTCCGCCCCATACAAGGGCCACAAGCTCCAGAATAATAAGTGGACTCCGACCGAAGAGGGCCAAACAGCCAACGTGAGGTTAGCTCAACCCCCTTTTAATATGTTGACGAACACGGACACCACCCTGGACGACGACACGTGGGATAGCAACGAGACCGTGCTCACCCGTAGCTGAACCAGACCGTCCATGGTCTGGACCCACGGACTTTGCACCCTCCATTTTGGCGGCTCCATAAACACTTCGAGAAAGCCCCCAATGCGAAACCAGAAGGTTATATATCTGAAGATGGGCAAGAACGCGAATACCCACCACGCCCCGCGAAGCCGCGTCTTCGACCTTTCGTCCGCCATGGCGTAGCCCGTCAGCATGTACAGTGCGTCAAACATTACATAGGCGACATACATGGACGCCATGGCCGAGACCACCAGCCCCACCGGATACCCTAAGAACGCCATGAATGGGAACAGGAACGTCCACGCGACGCGAGGAAAGGCCAGGGTATGGTCAATCAGAAGTGACCTGGTCGTGCTGATTCCTTTCAGACGGAGTGGATGGCCCAGTTGCTCCGGATGCAGCGCCATGACCTCCAGCTCACCACGCTGCCAGCGGACCCGCTGAGAGTAGAGCGCGGCGAGGCTTGGGGAGGGCTCAACGTAGGCGACGGCCTCCGAGACCGTCATGACATGCATGTCGGGAAATTTTTCGTACACGTTAAACGTGAGGTCCGTGTCCTCCGAAACGGTCAGATTGTTGTAGAGATTGGTCTGCAGCAGCACCTCTCTACGAAAACACGAGAACGCGCCTGCCAGCGTGAACAGGCTCTTGGTCACGCTCTGGTATTGCCTGCCGACACGAAATGCAACGTGGTATTCGACGAATTCGGCCTGGGCCATCGCGTATCGGAACGGATGCATGCCCTTGGCCTCGGGAGGCAGCACCTCGACGGTGCCGGTGGCCGCCGCAAGTTTCGGGTCGTGAACAAAGGCGCGCACAAGATTATAGATGGCGTCGTCCGCCAGGACGGTGTCCGAATCGACGTTGCACACGAAATCGGTGTTGGACATGTGGATTCCGGCGTTCAGCGCCCACGCCTTACCCTTGAAGGCCAGGGACACCAGGTCCATGTGCCCTTCGAAGGGCCTGGCCATCTCTTCCTCGAAGACCTCGCGCGTGCGGTCCGTGCTCTGATTGTCCACGACGACTACGTGGATCTTTTCGTGCGGATACGTCTGGCGTCGCATGGACTCCAGGCAATTCGCCAGGTAGTCTTCGCCGTTGTGCACCGGAATTACTATCGCAATCGTAGGAAACGATTCGAGCTCGTAAAGTTTTCTTCGGCCCCTCTGGGAGCGCTCATAGCGCCATGCGCCGATGAGGTAGCTTATGGCTGTGCTGCCGTCTATGAGCAGAGGCACGAACAGCCATATGCCCCAGAACAAGAAGAATCCAAGAAGCGTGTCCGTCACGTCGCCATATCCCGCTGCAGCTTCTTTGCCACGACCCGCATGGTGGGCAGGGTGATCATGTACCAGAAGATCGCGATGATCAGCACGAAGAAGACAGCCCTGCCGACTATCGTATGGGCGATGAACAGGGAGTCCTTGCCGAAGAAATGCAGGGTCCAGATGATGACGGCGAGGCGTATGATGTTGGCGATGAATGCCGCGAAGACGCCCACCGCCACCAACACTAACCTCTTGCGAACGGACCAGGCGGGATAAAAGCCGACCATGCCGCTTATGATGCCCGTCTCCAGCAGGCTCGAACACTCCACGGTCACGCGCACCATCGTCCAGCCGTTGTCCTGGCCCACGAACTGGCCGACAACGAATATCATGAGCGAGGTTGGGTCGGCTTCGAATATCCTCGCGGGTATCCCCATGAGGTTCGTGATCAGAAAGGTGGACGTGGCTACGCCGGTCTCCATGAGGCCCTGCAGGGGAGTCGCCCTTCCCACGAAAATTATGATGAACGCCAACCCTATGGAGCCGGTGAGGTAGTACAGCAGCCAGATACGGTTGGCCCTGAAGAACATGACCGCCAGGCCCCAGAGGAGCACCAGCGCCAGGCCGAGCCCCAGACTCATGACTGAGGCACCTCTAACCCCTCGTGCTTACGCAGTCGAAACCACCATATCGCGAAGCCTCCCACCAGGAGAGCAGCGCCAACGCCCACGTATCCAAGTATGGGTATGGCGGTCCACTGAACGTCGCCTGTATCCGGCGCCCTGTCGCCATAGCTGCTTTCCACGTACGTGCGAAACACGGAGCCAAAGGAAAAACCCAGGTCGGAGTAGGGCACGCCAAACTCCACCCGCGACGAGCCCTCGGATATCGTCTCCCCCCAGTCCCTTTTCCTGTCGACGGCTATAAGCTGATTGTTGTCGGCCTGCCGCACCCTCGTGTCCACCCGGGAGCTTCTGGACCCCGGGGCGTACCACACCTCTACAATGCGGTCGACCGCGTCCGTAAAGTCGCCATCGTCATTCATGTCGAGATGCAGTGAATACCTGGCACTCTTGCCCAGACCAGGAGGGCGCTCGATCATCCAGAAGGCGGTGTCGTCATCCGGATCGTTCGCCCAATGGAACGCGATTATGTCTCCACGGGCATTTCGAGCATCACCGAACGGGTCGACGATGTTCGCGCGGCCTACCCAGTCCTGGAATTCGCCGTCGAGCTCGATGAACGAGGCAGACGAAGGCGGGCCCCCTGCCACGGCGGAGCCCTGCGGCGGTTCGTCGTTGGATATGACCACCTCATCCACCAGTAACTGGCCTTCTCCGTCGGCCATGTGAGAATCGAACTGAATGCGGAGCAGTCCACCTGTGAAGTACGGCTCCAGGTCAAAGGTAAAGAGGTGGTACTCGCCGGCGTTTTCGGGGCCGGAGCCGAGGCCGAGGGAGGCGTCCCATCGTTGGACCTCCACCAGCGAGCCCGGTTCGCCAACTTGCAGTGTGGCGAAATCACCTGTGCTGAATGAGTCGGCCCGGACCCAGACCGTTAGCTCCAGTCTCTCTGATCCCGTCAGTTCCACATCTCTGTAGGCGGTACCGTCTCCCGCCCGCAATCGCAGATGCCGGGAGTCGGTAAGTGAGCCTCCGTAGTTGACTATATCTACCGAGCCGGAGGTCTGCCAACCATCCAGCCAACCAGTGCCTCCGTCGAGCCCACCGGTCTCGAAGTCGTCATCGGCGGGGTCGGAGGCCTCCATCGCATCGGCCGGAAATAGCGAAAGCAGCAGAACGACCACCCCTGCGGCAATCGCTGCTCCCACGGCCCTGGACGGTCGGAGAATAGCGGTCCGCCAGCTGGTGACAATGCAATCAAACTTCATAAAGGACATTCCTGCCTGACCGTCCGCGAAACCTCTTACGGAATCCCGTCGGAAGCCCTCTCATTAGCGTCATGTCCGTCGATAGCTATGCGTCTTCAGAGGGCTGCGGAGTCGCGGCCCTGGGCCTACCCCCTTTAAAGGTAAACCTCTTACGCAGTTCCGAATATGCTAGACCTTGAATTACGGTCGCCAGAACAAAGATCAGGCCCAGAGCGGTCGAGAAGCGGCCCAAAGGATACTCGACGGTGGGCACGGACTCGATGGCAACGTCGTGCACACCGGAAGGCAGCTCCGCAAGCGTGATCGAATCGACCGCCAGCGAGGGGACCCTTTGGCCGTCCACGTAGACTGCCGTCCCTGAGTGGTGCGCAAAGGGTAGGAGATAGTAGCCGGACGTTGGGACCTCCAGGGAGAATCTGAAGCCGGCTTGGGTCGCCTCATAGCGATCCAGGGGGACCGCCTGGAGATTGGACTCCTGGCCGGCCTCTAATCCAAGCTCGGCCTCGAGTATTTCGATGGCCAGGGGATCGCCCGTCAGCACCGCGTGGAAGATCAGGTTCATGCCAAGAAACGTGACGCTTCCTCCGGATACCTCTTTTCGTCCGACAATAACGGCCTCCGCGCCAAAAAGGTCGAACGTCAGGTCCTTCGCGTCCAGCCCCTGGGGAACATATGCCTGCCAGGGCTCGTTGGAGCCGTGAAAAGGCCTTAGCGTTCTCGTCTGCCCGGCGACATCAAAAGACGGAGGGCTGGAGGCGGTGACGCGCTCTCCGTAGACATCGAGGAATCTGGGCTCCCTGGCCAGAACATCGTGAGGGGTGCCGTTCAGGTCGATCACGATTCGCTTTCCTCGCCCCGCGAGACTGCGGACAATGGCCTCGGCTTCCGAGCGGTCGTTCCACTCGAAGCCGGCGAGCACCAGGGTATCGAACCCGGCCAGGAACTCGACATCGTATTCGTCCAGCTTCGTTTCTGAGCCGACAAGCAGGTCCGGGAACAGCAGTGCCAGGCTCTGGGCGCCGGAGCCTATCGCAAATGCATCCGCATCGACGCCGAAGGCGCGCGGCCCTCCTTGCCGCTGGTAAAGCTCTATCCTGTCTCCACTGTATGCCAGCTCATATCCTGCGTTGGGCAGGGCCTCCCTGAACTCCGGAGAAACCTTGTAGATGGACTGGGGAAGGGTCTTGAGCACCACCATATCGTCGGAGCCCATACGCTCCAGGCGGTCCACGGCGTATGTCGAAAAACTCTCCTCGATGGCCTGATTGACCCTTGCAATCGCAGGCGAAGTCACCGCGCCTTGAAATGCCCAGCCATACACCTGCTCCCTGCCTCCCACGACCGTGAACAGGTAGGACGGTGACGACCCAAGCAACGAAAGGTCTACCGTTGCGACCCGCCATCCGGGCGACTCGCGAAGGAGCCTCGCTACCTCTGCGACCTCGGGCGGGGCCTCACGAGTCATGACCAGCGGTGTGGACTGCCAGAAGTCCAGCAGGACTATTACAATCAGACCTGCGGCGACGAACCGCCCAATGCTCTCCTTTCCAGGACCGCTCTTGCGCCAGACCAGCGAGAGGGCGGCAATCGTCACGATTATGAGGATGAGCCCGGACACGCTCATGAATCGAATCGGCCAGAATAGCTCGTGGAAGGGCAGGATGTCGTAAACGACGTTAAGCAGCGTGGAGCTCAATGCGACCAGGGCCAGGCCGGTAATAGACAACGCCCTCAACGTGGCGTCGGCACGCATCCAGTACAAGGCGACCAGCGCCAGTGCCAGGATGATGGAGGCGCCGATGTAGTAGCTCTCCATGTTTGTCCAACGAGCGGCCGGGTTCAGTGAAACCTGCAAGGGAACGCTGACTAGGGCCTCGCTGGCGGCGGCCGTGTTCAGATCGGTTATGCCGCCTGACAGGCTGGGAATGAGCCACCATCCCGAGAGCAGCACGCCGGAAAAGAGGGCCAGGACCGTCCGCAATACGTGTCGAGGGCTACACCGGGCAGTTATCCAGTAGACCACGGCGAAGAAGCTCAGGGACACGCCGAATATCGCCCCCATCATCGCGTGGGACAACACGATGAGGCTCATTAGCAGCGCCAACGCCACGAACGCCGTTTTCCGCCCGCGCTCTTCGGTCAGCAGCCTCAATGTGAAGTAGAATGTCGCAGGCAGGAGTGCCGAGGCCAATACACGGGGCAGATTCCCTTCTGCGAAGGCTACGCGAAGGTTATCGGGCATGAGGACCAGGAACACGCCGCCAAGCGTGGCCCAGAAGAGCCCGTACCTGCGCGAAAAGAGCAGCATGGAAAGTCCGCCGCCAAGCGCCGAGATGAACAGGAACCAGTTGCCCGCGACGAACACATCGTCGGAAACCGCCTTTATTCCCACAAGAATGTAATACGGCAGTGGAGCGTAGTAACGAAGCATCTGCTGGCCGTTGTACCAGTCAGGGAAGAGGTCCGGGTACCAGACGCCGGACTCGATCTGGTCCTGAAGGTATTCGACCTTGATGAGGTGCCCCCAGGCGTCGGACGACCAGGGGTATCGCTGTGACTCCTCGGAGGGAAACAGGGCCCGTCCGTATACCAAGAGGGCCACCAGGGTGATGAGGACCGCGGCGACAAGGGGTCTGGCCCTAGATGGAACCAAATCCTTCTCCCGAATACTCCACGTAGCTCGTTGGAGACTCCCACAGCCTGACGGCCTTCAGCTCCAGCTCAGAGTCCACCAACTCGTTCATCACGTATTCATATATCACTCGGGCGATGTTGTTGGAGGTGGGCATGATCTCGTCGAAGGGCGGGACCTTGTTAAGGAGCGACTCGTTATACAGTGAAACGAGGTCTTCGATGATCTCTTTGACGTCTTCGGTCCCTACCACGATGCCGACGTCGTTGGAGGACTCCCCCAGCAAGATAGCCTGCGCCCGCCAGGAATGCATGTGAACGGGGCCTTGCTCACCGTTTTCCTCAACATATTCATAGTGCCTGCCGTTGAAGAACACGTCTACGCCGATCTCGTACATGAAGGGGCGTGGCGCCTGGTCGTCGTCCATTTCATGAGCAGAGCCAGGTTGCGCCCCGGCCCGGCGACCCGCTGGTGAAGCCGAGGCTTCCTCCTCGCTGCGCAGGGACAGCAGAAGTCCGTCGGGAGTCAGATTCAGGCTGTCGATGGGTAAGTTTCCGGCCTCGATTATCTCTTTGATGACGGCGTTGATGGACTCCGACTCCATCTGATAGGTGGCCCGGCCGCGGGCATAGTACGTAAGCATCAGGCTCTGCACCGACGGCACGCGCTCGATGAGGGAGGCCAGCCTGTTTACGTCGGATATCTTGCTCAAAGGGGAGGCATGCACCAGATGCCGCTCGTAAGCCTTTATGTCCGGCATCTCAGCGAAGGCGGGGAGAGGGTCGTTGGCTTGCTCGACAGGGCCTTCGGAGTCGACAATTTCGACTTCGGACGATGGAGGCGTAAGTTCGATGGCCGGGCCGGCGGGGACCGGCGAGCTCCATAGGCCGTCGGACTTCGCATCGTCCTGGTCGTCGAGCTCGGTGTGCGGAGACGCCTCGCCATCCATGTCCCAGTAAGGGTTGGTCTTGAATACAGGGCTGTCCGGAGGCGTTTCCCGGTCGCTTTCCTCCTCGATGAGTGCCGTCTCGAGAACGGGCTCTGCCGGCGAGCTCTGGTAGGTGCAAGTGCACGGTCCACCCTGGGCGCACCCAAAGCAGCAGTAGGCTATGTCCTTGGAAAGAAAGTGTTGCTTTCTAAGCTCCTCAAAGCAGTTGGCGCACATCGTGAGCTCCGACGCCAGCGCGTCGGTATCGTAGCCCGCCGACACAAGGATATCCCTGGTATTGAGCTTGGGCGGAGGCCCGTCGTAGGTGCATATGCAAGGGCCTCCCTTGGCGCAACCCTCGCAGCAGTACGGCTCGCCCGTCTGATAAACAGGTATCCAGACGATCTCTTCCTGGCAATTCGAACAGCGTGGACTCTGGCTCATCAATACACCGCAGTCTATTAACCGCTAAATCGATTATGGCACACGTTCATTGGACTACGGCACGGAAAATACTAACAGTGTGTTAGCTATGGGTTATGGGGTGGTGTAGACCGACATATTGGGGGATGGAGGGTTGTGGTGCGGGGTAGGGGACACTTCGGGACTAGCAATTGGGGGGAGCTCGGTTTATCCATCGACACCTAGAAGCCTTGCTACGGTCCCGCCCATGATCGCGTTCATCTCGTCCTCACTCAGGAAGCCGCAGTAGGTCCGGATAAAATCTATGTTCTGCCTGTATGTCCAGAAGCGGGTCACGATGGGCATATCGGTCCCCCACATGAGCCTGTCGGCGCCGATTCGCTTGACGCACTCCTCGATCGTAGGTCGGACCTGAGGCATGGGATAGTCCCATACTGCGCCAAGGGCAATGGGAAAGAGGAGCTGCAGATGCAGGTTGGGATTTTCAAATGCCTTCCAAACGTCCTCGTGGATGCGAAGGCCTTCGCCCTCTTTGAAGAGCCGCCATTCCAGGCCGTGTGTCATCACGACCTGCACGTCCCGGTAGCGCTCCATCCAGCGAACGAGGGTCCTTAGCTCCTCCAGGTAGCTCTCCAGGAAGGGCTCCACACGAGGCTTCAGGGAGAAGAACATGGGAATTCCGAGCTCGGCTACGGCGTCCCAGAATGGATGAAACTCGGTGGCATCCCAGGGGCCGTCGTAGTTATAGAGGTTGAGCTGAGGCGGCAGAAATTGGAGACCGCACAGACCCTCTTCTCGGACGGCCCTTCGGAGCTTGGCGATGGATGCCTCGGGCTCTGTGGCGACGAGCCACTCCTCGACGTGGGCAAGACCCATCAGACGGTCCGGGTAGCTCCGAACGCAGTCGGCTATGAACTCGTTGCCAATGCCAAGGTAGGGCGTGCGGTGCAGCAGCGCCTTATCCACGTTTGCGTAGTCCATCTCGGCTACCAGGCGGTCGGCAGGGTAGGCCATGTCTGTAATGGCGGGCGGGAAATACTGCTTCACGTAGTCCTCGCCATCGACCGTCCATCGAAAGCGGCCGTGGCCCTCGGCGCGAAAGTCCGCTTCCTTGAGGGCGTCGAGGCTCGTCCAGTTGGTCATGTCGATTAGCCCCGTCGAGTCGGCAGGCGCCAGGTCCCTGGCACGCCGGACGGGCTGGTGATGTACGGCGATCGCCTGTTGCAGGTGACGTCTCAGCCCATCGGCGGAGTCGAAACCCCCGGAGCCCGTCAGAGGAGGAAACGTGTATGCATGCCCGTCAAATAGCATCCTTAAGCTCCTCACGGATTAGCAAGGGTCTGCACCTGATGCCTGAGCTCACAGTTGACGCCTAATACCCGGCCTTCTTGTCGACTACATACAAGAAGGGCTCGTTGGCCAAAAATCTTCGGAGGTTCTCCTTGAACAATTGTCTGCGCCCCTCCCACATCTCGGGCGTTAGCGCGGAAACATGGGGAGAGATGATGACGTTTTCCCGTCCCCATAGCGGGCTGTCCTGCGGAAGCGGCTCCACGGCCGTGACGTCCAACCCCACGCCTGCGAGCTGGCCGGTGCCCAGGGCCTCGACGACCGCGTCTTCATCGACGATTCCTCCTCGAGAGAGGACGATCATGTAGGACCCGGGCTTCATGAGCCCTATCCGCCGTCCGTCTATGATTCCATCTGTCTCGGCGGTGTACGGGACCGCCACCACGAACCAGTCCGAGATCTTGAGCAAGTCGTCGAGGCGATCGGGAGGCCACACCTCGTTTACTCCGACCGGAGCTTCGGTGGCATCGGCATCGACGCCGAAAACGTCCATGCCGAACCCTAAGGCCCGCCGCGCCACGGCACGGCCGATGCCCCCAAGGCCGAGGATGCCCATCGTCGCGCCGTCCAGCTCTATCATCCGCTCGTTGTATTTATGCAGGTCCCAGCGGCGTGCGCGCTGATCGTCCCAGAGCTCTCGCATGTGGTGGGCGAAGGTCAGGATCATCCCGAAGGCGTGATCGGCCATCGGATTCGTGTGGGGTCCGCGGGCGTTCGTGAGCACCACGTCGCTGTCGGCGATCTCCGGTATCTCCATGAGCCTGTCCACGCCGGTGCCGGGGCAATGGAGCCACCGCAGCTTTTCGGCGGCAAGAAAGACGTCTCTGGACGGCACGCCCAGATAGATGTCCGCGTCCTGAATGTGAAGCCGTTGCTCTTCCTCTGTGGCGGCCGGCTGGAACTCCACGCCCGGAAATTCGGAGCGCAGCTCATTCAAGAACGGGTCCGTTTGGAAATATCCGATGACAACCTTCATAGCCGTTCCTCCCGGCGAAAGTTTAGACCCTGCTCAGGGAACCTGCAACATCTAAAACAGAACGCAAAAAACGGCGACAACGGTTAGTAAAAACACCTACAAATCTGTACTTCGCCTAAACTACAATGCTGGCCTGGATAAAAACTAGGTGCTTATTCCTAAGCTTAATACTCGCCCATGCTGATACATTTCATATAATTATAGAAAAACGTATAAGGATTTCGTTCCAACGGATTGACGACACAGCAGAAGAGTCCGCAAGGCCGGTCCCAAGGAAACCGGCTAAGGGACGGAGCGATCGAGAACCAGGCACCAAGCCGCGCCTCGAGCAACGACCATAACGGCACGGGCCTATCAATGGGAATGATGGGAGCCGCAGTTGTATCAGATCAAGATTATCACGGCATCCACGCCGAACGAGGTCGAATCACAGGCCAATGTGTGGCTGAAGAAGAAGAGTCATAACGAGCTTTTTCGCCTCGTGGAGGTAGCGCCGACGGATGTCCTGCAGATCTCGTCGGACAGCGGCATGCAGCGATTCACGCTGGTGATCACATACGAGGCCGACTGAGAGCCTATCCGAAAACCTCATTTGGACGTCTTACAGTCCTTCGACAATGCTCTCCGCAGAAGCGGAGTCCGAAGATATTCTGTTTGAAGAGTCGGACAAGACGAACGGAAGATTGCCCGTTCGTGGTGAGCTTCTCCAACCATTCGTGGCAGTTTTCGGATAGGCTCTAAGTCGTTGAGGCCGGGCCCAACACCCGAGACTACCAGCCGGCGAAGCGCCTGCAAGAGAATGTCGAATCGAAGTCGGCGCTTATCCAGCCGGGACAGCGGCCAGTTCCTACGCTGGTTGAATCTCTCTACCGAACGACCTCTCAAGACTCCAACGTGCGGCTTCAGATATCGCATCCAAGAGCGCAATCACCTGCCGCTGCAATGCCGTAGGCCGGTGGACCCTGGCCGGCTCACGGCGTCCCCCCACACGTTCCTGCTCCGAGAAAGTTATCTCCGACAATATTATGTCGTTGCCCTGGCTGGACATTCTAAGCAGCGCGCGAACTCGACTAAGTAGCTCTCTGTAATTAATCGGACGGCTGATGTACATGTCGGCACCCTGAAGAAGGGCCTTAACTACTGCCGTTTCGCCGCCTGCGCCTACTACGATGATTGGAGATGCAGTCAAGCGGCGCAAGAGAGGGAGCAGCTCGACACCATCCAGAGGGAGCATGTCTTCAGACATTATCAATAGCGCCGGGCTGCCCTGCATTACCCGTGCCACACCATCGCTGCTATCCCCTTTTACGACCGCTTCGAACCCTTCAACCTGTAGTAAGTCCACGACGGAAACTCGCAGATCGTGGTCGATTCCAAGAATCAGAATATAAGTCATAATGCCCCGACATTATAGACGGAGCACCGTGAATACAGCAGGGTACATATTGTGCAAATGAGGGGACATTAAAGTGAAAACTTGTGAGTTGTGGGTGAACCCGCGTTTTTATCGGGGGTTTATTCGCTAACTTATGTCAAATGTTTCTTGACGGAATTTAGGCGGCAGGGCTTGTGGAGGCGGCAAATCGATAGCCGACACCGTGCACGGTTTTGATCCACGTAGGATTTCTTGCATCATCGCCCAGCTTTTTTCGCAGGCGTTGGATGTATTTCTTCAACGCCTCACCCGCTTCGATGTCCTCGGACCAGATTACTCTCTGAATAAACTCCTGGGTCAGCGTGACATGTCTGTTCTTTGCCAGAAGGTATAGCAGTTTGAATTCCGTGGGCGTCAGCACGAGTCTGCTGTTGCCGAGATAGACTTCGTAGGTGGCCGGGTTTATAAGAAGTTCACCGCATCGTATTGGCGACTCATCGCTCCGCTGCTTGGTCAGCCCAACTCTGCGGACGAGCGCAACGGCCCTGGCCATGAACTCCGTGAGATTACATGGCAACCTGATAAAGTCGTCAGCGCCCCCCTCCAGCGCCTTGACGACTTCCATTTCGCTATTGCCTTCAAGCGCGACGATTATTGGAACGTCGGAAAACCGACGAATCTCTTTGATCGTTTCCCAGACGGTGATGTCGGTCAGGTCCCCGCAGATGATCGAAATATCAGGCTCTTCACGCTCGATCACCTCCAGGCCAACCTGGCCCTCGGATGCTATCAGCGGCCTCAGGTCGGGCCATCTCAGCCTAAGAGCCAGTCCAAGCTGCTCTACTATGTCTCCATCCTGACTAAAGAACAATACCTTCAAGTTCGTCCCCCCAATAGAAGCGCGCTGCCCCACAACCCAAGGAGTTTGCGGGGCATCACCTCTACCTTATCTATGAATATTCAACGGTGTCAACGGCTGTATCACCGCATTCAAAGGCCTAACCGTTAATTAAGACCAATAGCTTATATAACCAGAAACGTAGGGTTTTCAATTTGCGTCGCGGATATGCGCAGGCCCAACGAACCGATATCCCAAATCCTTTTCCGCCACGATTAGCTTCGGGTCCTCGGGGTCGGATTCCAGCTTGGAACGAAGACTCCGTATGTGCATATTCAGGTAGTCCAACTGATCGACGTAATCCCTTCCCCAGACCTTCGCCAAGAGCGTTCGGTTTGCAACGACGCGGTTGGCGTTCTTTACGAGGTGGTAAAGCAGGCTGTACTCCACCGGAGGCAGGTCGATTTTCTCGCCGTTTACCCTGATGTGCTTCTTGTCAAAGTCGATAAAAAGGCCCTGCCTCTCGTAGTTAGATTCGGTATCGACACTTCCCCGTGAACTGCGCCTCCGAATTACAGCCTTGAGGCGGGCCAAGAGCTCGTAGTGATTGAACGGCTTTGTAATATAGTCGTCGGCTCCCAGCGTGAGGCCCTTCACCTTATCCTCTTCAGTGCCCTTGACGGAAAGTATCAGGATGGCGGCGTCGGTCTTGGCCTTCAGCTGGGTGCAGAGTTCGAAGCCGTCTGCGTCGGGCAATACGATGTCCAGGATTATGGCGTCCGGATTTTCCGACTCCACAAGGGCCAACGCCTTAGCCGCCGTGCCGGCTGAACTGATCTCAAGCTCAGGCCAACGAAGATTAAAGGCTATCGTGATGATCTCGCAGATGTCCGGCTCGTCGTCAACTATCAGTATCTTCATTCATACTCTCTATAGGTATCGAGACGAAAAATGCCGCTCCACCCTCTGCGCTTTCCTCCACCCATATCGAGCCATTGTGAAGCTCGACCAGCGATCTGGCGATTGCCAGGCCGAGGCCACTTCCGGGAACACTCTTTGCGCCTTCAGTCTGAACGCGGCCGTATGACTCAAAGATCTCATCACGCTTCTCCGAAGGCACGCCGTCACCCTCATCACTCACTGAAAATATCGCATCCGGTCCTTTCATCTGAGCCTTCAACGTTACCTTGGAGTCGTCCGGGCTGAACTTGGCGGCATTGGAGAGGAGGTTGACGAGCACCTGCGATATGCGTTGGCGGTCGATGCGCATGGGCGGCAGCTCTGGGGATACGGCGATGGACAGCACCTGGCCTCTCTGGCTAAACACTGGATTCATGAGGCTGACGACTTCCGAGACAAGCGTTGCCACCACCGTCTGTTCCAGGTTTAGCTTAAGGCTAGACTCCCTCAAGCTGGCCATATCCATGACATTTGCGAGTAATATCTCCTGGCGATTTACGTTACGGGAGATGCTCTGAAGCAGTCTTTCATACTGGTCGCTTCCTACGTCGATGCCCTTCTCGTTAAGAAGTATGCCCGTTGCGGCTTTTAGAGAGGACACCGAGGTAGTCAACTCATGAGTCAGGCCGTGAATCAGCTGGGATTCCGATGCGGCCCCAAATCCCGTGACGGAGGCTGTCCCGTATCTGTAACCAAAAATCTCTCCCAGCTCCAGCACCTTCCCGATATGGTCCGCGGCCGTCTTGAGGTCCTCCTCATCGCGGATTGGGAATCGGTGATCCGGTCCGAGCAGAGCTGCGAGCAAGACGCCTGAAGTTTCCTCTGACGCCTTGAAAGGGACCGCCAATAACGCTCCGCTCCCGTCATCCTTCGATTGCTCGTGCGTGCTTTTATACGCCCCCTTATATGGTTCCCCTGAATTTATGACGGATTCCAGGTCGATGATGCCTGACAGCTCATCCGGGGGCTCGGAGCCGCCCCAGCCATCGAAGAGTCCGTTTCCTGCGACGGCCGTCACCCGCGAGCCCGACGCGTCGCTCAGGAGCACGCCGACGCCGTCCACTCGGTCGGAGAGCACCTCGATGCCTACCCACGACGCCAGGCCCTTCAGTGCCTCGTCAATCCCGGACCCGTTCGTCAACGGGCCGAGGACGCTCTTGTACAGGTCGGCCTTCCCAGGCAGCCCATCGCGTCCCGCGCCCGAAGCCTTATCGGATGCAGCCTCGTAAAGCTTCGAGAGGAAACGGCGATGCCCTCGGCGAAGTCGAAGCCTGGCCTTTCCGATGAGGACTGCCACGCCATACGGTCTTTGCTCCCCCTGGGCGGGCACCACCACTAACGACTCGCCTCCCAGCTCTTTCAAGGCCTCTCGCTGCAGCGGCTTCAAACCTTTTCTCCTGTGGATGGAGGCCTCGCGGCTCTTGGGCATGTCCTGGTCAAGGCCCTGAACGAGTTCGGATAGGGCCGCTTTATTGACCTCTGAGAGCTGACGTCCGGGGAGTACTGCCACCTCTTGTAACGCCTGGTCTCCCGCAGCACCCGCACAGGCAACCAGTTTCACGCCGTAGAGCTCCTCAGCCGCTCGCCCAAAAGCGCTCAGAGGCGAATCGCCGTCATTATTTCCGTCGTCCCCAATTGTTACCAGCTCCAGGTAATGCAGTCGCTTCGCCGCCTCAACGGCCTGAAAGTATGCGAGCCATATGGTCGCGCCGGCGAAAGCGGTTCCAAGTCCCCAGTAAGCCACGTACACCCCGATAGGCGGCGGCTCGCCCGTGATGAACAGGCGTGAGGCCGCCAAGGCAGCAGCGACAGCCATAGCGGCGCCCAGCAACATCCAGGGACGTTGGCGCTTCAGTCTTGTTACACTATCCATTGAACCTTGACGACGGAATATCCCGCCATAGTGGCGTCTTCTGATGATCATGGGCCGCGCATTCCACCCTATATGGACATATATGGACAGAAGCGACGGATTAGAAAATAGAATTGCGACCGTCTCGAATTAAGAAAAAGCAGGTCCAGGACGGTCGGGGAGGCAGCGCTTTACACCGATAAGGGAATCGTGTACGGTCTGCAATGTTTCAATCTGTTCGCAAGCGGGTCTACACGCGCATTTTCGGAGGCAATCCAGATGGCAGGCGAGAAGAGATATGACATCGTCGTCGCGGGAGCGGGCAATGCGGCACTGAGCGCCGCACTCTCGGCGGCGGAGCAGGGCGCGTCCGTGCTGGTGCTGGAAAAGGCGCCCCACTATCTAAGAGGGGGGAACTCCTTTTTCAGCGGGGGCCTGTTCAGATTCGCCTACGAAGGCATCGAGGATATTCGCGAGCTAATACCCGAGATCTCCGATGAGGAACAGGCCTCGATCGACGTCGGCACCTACAATCAGGCCAAGTTCTACGATGACGTCATGAGAGTCACGGAGGGGCAGTCCGACCCGGAGATGGTACAGACCCTCATCTCGCAGTCTCTGCCCACGATGAAGTGGCTGAAAGACCAGGGAGTGCGATGGATTCTGGCGTATGGCAGGCAGGCCTTCAAACATGACGGTGTCTTGAGGTTCTGGGGCGGCCTGATCGTGGAGGCGGTGGGGGCGGGACAGGGCCTATCAGACCAGGAATTCGAGATCGCGGAGCGCGTTGGCATCGACGTGCTTTACGGCACGAAGGCGAACAGTCTGCTCATCGATAACACGGCGACGATCACGGGGATCAATGTCCGAGACGACGCCGGCTACAGAGACATCTCCACCAGTGCCGTCGTGCTGGCGTGTGGTGGGTTCGAGGCAAATCCCGAGATGCGGACCCGTTACCTCGGCCCTGGGTGGGAGTTCGCGAAGGTCCGAGGCACGCAATTCAATACGGGCGAGGGCATACGAATGGCCCTGGATATAGGCGCGCAGTCCTACGGCCATTGGAGCGGATGCCACGCCGTCGCCTGGGATATGAACGCGCCTCCTCACGGGGACCGCGTCATAGCGGACATGTTCCAGAAACACTCCTACCCCTTCGGCATCATGGTGAACGTAAACGGCGAGCGCTTCCTGGACGAGGGCGCCGACCTTCGCAACTACACCTACGCCAAGTACGGCCGGGAGTTGCTCTTTCAGCCTCAGAGGGTCGCCTTCCAGGTATTCGACGAGCAGACAAAGCACCTGCTGAGGGAGGAATACTTCATTCCACAGGCGTCGGTGGTCGAGGCGAATACGATCAGCGAGCTAGCCGACGGCCTTGGCATAGACAGCGCAGCTCTCGTTGAGACGGTCGAAAGGTATAATGGGGCGGTTCAGGAGGGCGATTTTAATCCCACGGGCCTGGACGGCAAATGTACGAAGGGTATCGAGCCTCCCAAGTCCAACTGGGCCCTCAAGCTAGACACGCCTCCCTTCAGGGCCTACGCGGTAACGTGTGGAATCACATTTACGTTCGGCGGCCTGAGAACCAACAACCGAGGCCAGGTCATGGACACGGAAGAGAGGACAATTCCGGGCCTCTATGCCGCCGGCGAGCTTGTCGGCGGACTGTTCTACAACAACTATCCCGGAGGGTCCGGCCTGATGGCGGGGTCGGTGTTTGGGAAGCTGG
>JADFKI010000043.1 GCA_022565015.1 Chloroflexota bacterium | reverse complement strand
AGATAGCAAACGAGCGCGGAGTCTATTTCATTGCCCGAATTTGAGGTAGTTGCAGATTTCAAACCCACGGGGGACCAGCCCGAGGCCATAGAGAGTGCCGTACGTGGGATAAATGAGGGAATGACGCAACAGACCCTGATGGGGGTAACCGGCAGCGGTAAGACCTTCACCATGGCGTGCATCGTGGAGAGGGTCCAACGCCCTACCCTGGTCATCGCCCACAACAAGACCCTCGCCGCGCAGTTGGCCACCGAGTTCAAGGAATTCTTCCCCCATAACTCCGTGGAGTATTTCGTCAGCTATTACAACTACTATCAGCCCGAGGCGTATGTTCCCCGGTCTGACACCTACATTGAAAAAGACGCCGATGTGAACGAGGAGCTGGACAAGCTTCGCCACGCGGCTACCAGGGCGCTGCTGACTCGGCGCGACGTATTGATAGTGGCGTCCGTGTCTTGCATATTCGGTCTGGGCTCTCCTGAGGAGTACCAGAGCTTCGTCGCCTACATTCGTAAGGGCGAAAGCAGGAACCGAAACCGGCTCATCAGGCAGCTGGTGGATATGCAGTACGAGCGCAACGACATGGACTTCGCGCGCGGCAATTTCCGTATCCGCGGCGACACCATGGAGATACTTCCCGCCTACGAAGACGTGGGCGTTCGCATAGAGTTCTGGGGAGACGAGGTCGAAAGGATAGTCGTCGTCGACCCTCTCACAGGCGAGGTGCTTGGTGAGAGAGACGACATTGAGATATATCCGGCAAAGCACTTCGTAACCTCCCAGGAGAAGATGGAGCTTGCCCTTCATGACATTCAGGTGGAGCTCGACGAGCATCTTGCCGTATTGAACTCGCAGGGTAAGCTATTGGAGGCCCAGCGACTGGAATCCCGCACGAAATACGACCTGGAGATGATGCGGGAGACCGGCTACTGCGGCGGCGTCGAAAACTACTCCCGGCACCTGGCGCGAAGGACTGCGGGCAGCGCTCCTTACACGTTGCTCGACTACTTCCCCGAAGACTTCCTGCTATTCGTGGACGAATCTCACATGACGCTTCCTCAGGTCCGAGGGATGTTTTTCGGTGACCAGTCCCGTAAGGAGACCCTCGTCGAGTACGGCTTCCGGCTCCCTTCAGCGCTGGACAATCGCCCCCTCAACTTCGGGGAGTTCGAGGAGCGTATAAACCAGGCGATATTCGTATCGGCAACCCCCGGGCCTTATGAATACGAGCACAGCCAACAGATGATCGAGCAGGTAATCCGCCCTACCGGTCTAACGGACCCGATAATCGAGGTGAAGCCCACGAAGGGCCAGATCGACGATCTGCTGTACCAGATACAGGAGCGCGTTCGAGTTGGGCAGCGCTGCCTCGTAACCACTTTGACCAAGCGCATGGCGGAAGAGTTGGCCGACTACCTTCGGGAGATGGGCATAAAGGTCCACTATCTACATTCGGAGATCGATACCCTGGAGAGGAGCGAGATACTTCGGGACCTCAGGCTGGGCGTCTACGACGTCGTGGTGGGAATAAACCTGCTGAGAGAGGGCCTCGACCTTCCCGAGGTCAGCTTGGTGGCGATACTGGACGCCGATAAGGAGGGATACCTCCGGTCCGTGACGTCGCTCATCCAGACTATCGGCAGAGCGGCCCGCCACGTCGACGGGAGCGTAATCATGTACGCGGACGTGGTGACCGACTCTATGAAGCGGGCCATAGACGAAACGGAGAGGCGCCGTGCCATACAAGAGAGCTACAATAAGGAGCACGGCATCACCCCACAGGGCATTCAGAAGACGGTCCATGACATAACCGAAAGGGTGAAGGCCATCGCCGAGACGCGAGCACCTTATATCACCAATAGCGACATGCCAAAAGACGATCTCCTTCGCCTGGTCAAGGACCTGGAATCGCAGATGAAGACCGCCTCGAAGAACCTTGAGTTTGAAAAGGCCGCGATGCTCAGGGACCAGATAGTAGACCTACGAAGAGTAATTGCGGAGTGAGCCCGAATAGTCTCTGTCAACGCCGGCTACTGTGCTGGCACGCACGTAAATTGATTGCGTACAGGCTGGAAATAGAGTGCGGTTTTCTGCAAGAATGATGCTCAGAAATGGGCGTAATCAACTCGATTCATAATTGAGCTAACGAAAGGATAATTACTACATGAACCCCGAGCATCGCTGATTTCGATGCTCAGTTTCGGTCTTAACATCTGAATATAGGATTCGGCCAGGCCAATTGGGCGCCCTGTTTTATTGGAGGAGTGTTGTGAGGCGGACGTTTTTATCAGGACTTTTTTTCTTCCTTTCTTTCGTCTTTATCGGCTGCTCGACAGTATTAAGTCCCGGCAACGGCCAACTTCCCGAAGGTGCGGAAACCGCCAAGGTCCCGGATGTGGATTCGGGTGGATTCATCTACTTTAAATCCGACCGGCCACTCACTCTTACAGACGAGTTTTTCAGGCACGGCGACGGGCTGTTGTCATCCCAGAGCAACGATGATCTGACGTTGTCCCTTGACGCCTCTACTCTGGTGCTGGGAGAGAAGCCGGGAGAGTTCAGCGGCGTGCTTTCGTTTGTCTCGCAGCAAGATGCCGATGCGGCGTGGGCGCTTTACCAGGAGCATGTGGACGACGGCGGGATCTGGGGAAAGATGCTGTCCCCGGACATCGCGATCGCCGCAGGCGACGAGACCTGGATCGAGGCCAACAAGGATGCCTTCGAATCAGAGGACCTCATCACTCTGAGAGACCTAGATCTTCAGTCCTGGAACCTCGTCACCAACCTTCCCGAATCCCCTCCAGCGCCCCCCGTGGTCATAGGTACCCTTGTCCTCGGTCCCAACCTTATCGAATCGGCGGGCGAGCAGGCGGGGCTGGTGATGGACGGAATCGATGAAGCCTTTGGTCTGGTCCGTGTCGAGCGAATAGCATTCGCGCTTTACACTGACAGCTCCCTCGAGCTGTCCTCCCGCATCGATCGCCAATACATCAACGACTCGGACTCCAGCATACTTCTGGTGAGTCACTCCGCCTATCCCGGGCCTCTGGTATCGTTTTTGCTCAGCGTCATCGCGGGCCGGACCGGGATGGAGCTCATCGAAATCGGCAACACCAACGCCCGGTATCGGGAGATCGACGGCCTGCATCTAATAATCAAGAACAAGGGAAGCTTTCTATACGCCGCCCTCTCAACTACGAGGGCCGACGCGGTCGAACTCATTCTCAGCGCGGTCGCCGGCTAGGGCATCCTTACGCCGCTCAGGGCGTGTGCCTTTGGCCTATTGCCGGAGCTGCGCCGCCTCAATGCCGGACTCACGCCTGCGTTTTCGTATGGCCTCTGCTCAGTGAAAAGTCAGCTTCTGGGATAGCCTGCGCCAGGTGTCCCCATGTCCAGCGGGCACAACGCCACGAGCAAAACAGCTTTATTTATACTATTGCATGTAAATTGACACCCTATATCTGACTGGTTACAATGGTTACAATGGCTCTAACACCAGGGAGAGTAGTAGTTCAACGGAGGAAATAACATGCCAGAGGCCGGGACCGTGACAATGGATGCAGTATACGAAGCTCTCCGCGAAGTATACGACCCGGAAATCCCGATCAACGTCGTTGACCTTGGGCTCATTTATGATGTTAAGGTCGACGAGGGCAATGTCGACGTCAAGATGACTCTGACGTTCGCGGGATGCGGCATGGGCCCGTACATCGCGCAGCAGGCCGAGTGGCGCCTGGCGGAGTTGGAGGGCGTCGATGACATTAACGTGGAGCTGGTCTTCGACCCTCCTTGGACTCCGGACCAGATTACCGAAGAGGGAAAGAAGCTCCTTGGGCTGGACTAGCTTCCGCCTAAGGTGGACCGCCATATAGCTACGGGAATTCGCCACCGGACTGAGGAGAACCTTCCATGAATCAGGCCCAGGCCGCGCAGGCACGCGCCAAAATAGAAGCGATGAAGCGCCAGTTCGAGCAGAAGCGCAGCGTTTCGGAATCCCTTTCTACGATCAAGCACAAGATTGGCATTTACAGCGGCAAGGGCGGCGTTGGAAAGACCACCGTCGCGGTTAATCTTGCCGTTACCCTCGCCCACGAGGGCTACAAGGTTGGCATTCTCGACGTAGACATCGACTGCCCGAACGTCGTGCGGGCCATGAAAATTAGCGAACCGCCCCTCATCGGCGAGGACAAACGCATGCTCCCATCGGAGCGATTCGGCGTTAAGATCATGTCCATGGGATTTTTCCAGGAGAACGAGGAGGAAGCCATTATTTGGCGTGGCCCCATGGTCCACAACGCCATCAATCAGCTTCTACAGACTACCAACTGGGGCGAGCTGGACTATCTCATCATAGACCTCCCGCCCGGCACATCGGACGCTCCGTTGACTGTCATGCAGGTGCTGGACCTGGACGGCTTTATCGTGGTGACGACGCCCCAGGAGCTGTCCAAGATCGACGCCAAGCGCTCGATAAACATGATTCGAAAGCTTAAGGTCCAGGTTCTCGGCATCGTTGAGAACTTTTCCGGAGAGATTTTCGGCAGTGGCGCGGGAGAAGAGATCGCTCGCGACATGGACCTTGAGTTCCTGGGTGTGCTCCAGCTCAGGCCGGAATATCGTGACACGTCCAAGCCCACGGTCTTGACCAGCGAAGAAGTGAAGGACGAATACAAGAAGATCGCTGAGAATGCGATCAAGGCCCTGGAATCGGCAGCGGCGCCCGCCTGAACGGCTAATAACGCCGACCCAAAGAGGAGGGACGGGTGAAAATCCCCGTCCCTCCTCTTTTTGCGTTTTAGCTTAGCCATAGCCGGCTCGCCCATCTCATGCTGAATCGATGACCTATGGCGCGCGTATGGACCTCCGCAGCACCACGTTTACTCGAGCGGCCAACTCTTTTATGCCGAAGGGCTTTACCATATAGTCGTCCGCGCCCGCCTCCAGAAGACCGCGGATGA
Source organism: Chloroflexota bacterium (assembly GCA_022565015.1). Taxonomy (GTDB): domain Bacteria; phylum Chloroflexota; class Dehalococcoidia; order Lucifugimonadales; family JADFKI01; genus JADFKI01. Next base: position 12,508 of record JADFKI010000043.1, on the reverse strand, counting down.
TTTCCTCGGTAGTGCCCTGTCCCGTCACGATGATAACGGGGCATTCGGAGATGTTTCGGACCCGCTCAAGGGCTTCCCATCCGTCCATTCTCGGCATAAGCAGGTCAAGAATGATGAGGTCGGGATTCACATCCTCGAATTTCTCGATACCCTCTATGCCGTCCGAGGCCAAATAGGTATTGTATCCCTCGCTTTCCAGCGCTTCCCCGTAGAGGTCGCGCAGGGAGGAATCGTCTTCGACGATGAGAATTCTGGGCTTCGTTCCATTATTTGTCATAGCACTGAAATAGATGTAAACCGTCTGTAAAGAAATATAACAAAGATACTGGATTTACATTCATCTTGAATCAATGGAGTATTCGATTCAATCGTTATGTTTGACTGAGCAATTAGCCTGCATTATACTCCCCTGAAAGGGCCGTCCAGCGGCATCGCGGCCATTCGCGGGAGTAGCCGCCCCCGGATTCTCAGGAGGGTCGAGAAAAGCAAACTAGGAGAAAATACTTCGTTGACTTACCAGGACATCGTAGTAGAAATAGACGAAGGGGTCGGCATTATTCGGTTGAACCGTCCGAATGTGCTTAACGCCCTCAGCAAGAACCTCTACCGAGAGGTAGACGCCGCCATCTCAGAATTTGAGGCAGACGATCAGGTCAAAGCCGTGGTATTCACGGGCACCGGCGAGCGTGCCTTTTCCGCGGGCGCCGACATTCACGAGCAGGTCCGTGACGCGGAAAATCCGCCTCCGCCCGACCCACGTCGCGCGGAGCACGCCTGGCACGTCGCGGCTTGCACGAAGCCAACCATAGGCGCGCTAAACGGCCTTGCATACGGAGGCGGAGCCGTTATGGCTTCGAGCTTCGATATTCGAGTCGGATGCGAGAGGACCAGCTTCAAGTTCCTGGCCGCGTCGTATGGAAGGGTAAACTCCACCTGGAGCCTCCCCATGCAGGTCGGCTGGCCCATCGCCAAGGAGCTGCTCTTCACGGCCAGGGTCGTGGAAGCCGAAGAGGCGTACCGTATTGGGCTGTTGAACCACCTGGTCGAACCCGACCAGGTCATGCCAAAGGCGATCGAAGTCGCGCGTCAGATAGCGGCAAACGACGCACGCATGGTGCAGGGCATCAAGGAAATCTTAATGAACGACGTCGGCCGTTCCTGGCGCACCATGTATGACGACGAGCAGGAAGCCCGCAGCGGCAAGCTAGCCCCGACGCCCGTGGAAGAGGGCTTCAAGGAATTTCTCGATAGGAAGGGCCGGAGGTAGACTGGATGACTAACAGCAATCACGTAAGCGCGCCCCTGGAGGGCCTTCGCCTGCTGGACCTGGGACGCTACCAGGCGGGCCCGAGATGCGCCCTGATGTTCGCCCGTATGGGGGCGGAGGTGATTAAAGTCGAGGCCCTTACGGGAGACGAGAGCCGCAAGAACGGCCCCACCGTTCGTGGACAGAGCGCCTACTGGGTGCAGTACAACAGCGGCAAAAAGAGCCTGGCAATAAATCTGCGCACGGACGAGGGCAAGGAGCTCCTACGAGACCTGGTCAAGGTCTCCGACTTCTTCCTTCAAAACTTCCGCCCGGGCACCATCGAGGTCATGGGGTTCGGGTATGAGAAGCTCAAGGAGATCAACCCCGGCATCATAATGTTGAACATCTCGGCGTATGGCCAGTACGGACCGCTGAAGGACAGAGTCGGATTCGACCCTATCGGTCAGGCAATGGGCGGCCTGATGGCCCAGACCGGCTTCCCGGACGGCCCCCCAATACGGACATTCTTCCCGCTGATCGACCGGATTACGTCCCTGCACGCGACCATAGGCGCCCTCGCTGCGCTCCGCGAGCGTGAGATATCGGGCGAGGGCCAGACCATCGATGTCTGCCTTGCGGACACGGGCTTCACCGTGAACGAGATTCCCATATCGGCCTATCTCGGAAACGAGTATGTGACGCCCAGGGAGGGTAACGGCCGCGGCACCGGCGGTACCTACAAGACCAGGGACGGCTGGGTAATCATGGCCGCAACCAACGAGGCGATGTGGATTCGCGTCTGCGAGGCGCTGGACAAGCCTGAGTGGCTGGAAGACCCGAGGTTTGAGACAAGGGCCACGCGCTCCGAAAACCATGAAGCCCTCGAAGAGGGACTCTCTGAATGGTACGCGGCGCGGACGACGAAAGAGGCCGTCGATCATCTCGGGAGCCGTGACGTACCTTGCGCTCCGGTGAATACCGTCGAGCAGGCGGCGAAAGAGGAGCATCTTCACGAGCGAGAGATCATGATGGAGATCCCGGACCCCGTTGCCGGCACGATGTGGGTCACCGGCAAGTCGATCAAGTTTGGCCGAACGCCGATGGTCGTCCACCCCACTCCAACCGTAGGCCAGCACACAAAAGAGATACTGTCGGACATTCTCGATTATAGCGACGACCGGATTCAGGCACTCGTGGACAAGGACGTCGTAGCCGTCAATTAGGGGCGAGCCAATAGATGAGTGATGACTACTTTCTCGTTGACGAGAAGGGCTACATAGCCACCTTCATAATCAATCGGCCGGAAAAGCGCAACGCCCTGAACCCGGAGATTCATGCCGGTCTCGTGAGCAATATCGACCGCATGGCCGACGAGGGCAAGATAAGGTGCCTCGTCATTCGTGGACAGGGCGAAATGGCCTTCTCTGCCGGCGACGACCTGAAGCGAGACTATTCAGACTCGGGGCCCTCGCTGGACGAGGACAAGGACCCGTCGATGCAGTGGCCGCAGCGCACCTCCCGCGACGCTATTTTCGACGCACCGTTTCCCGTCGTCGCCATGATCCAGGGATTCTGCGTCGGCGGCGGACTTGCCTTGGCGACCGAGTGCGATATGCGAATCGCGGCCGAGGGCTCCAGCCTGGGCATTCCTCCCTCCAGGCTCGGCATCATATACGACTTCGAACGCATACAGGTCTTCGTGGACCTCATCGGGCCCTCGTTCACCAAGGAGCTGTTCTGCTCAGGCCGAAGGGTCGATGCAAGGCGCGCGCTGGACATGGGACTCGTCAACGAGGTAGTGGGCCCAGACGACCTGGAAGCGGCCGTTTATGGGCTGGCCGAGGAGTTCGCAACCGCGGCGCCGCTATCGTTAAAGGGCCATAAGAGAATCGTGAACACTCTGATCAGCCGTCGAGTCCAGGGCTCCGCACTCAGCGCGGCGGACATCGAGGAGATGCGACAGGCCCAGCGCCAGGCCCGACAGAGCGAGGACGCCAATGAGGGCCGAGTCGCCTTTCGCGAGAAGCGCCAGCCCGTATTCAAGGGGCGCTGAACCATTCCCATGCAGACCATCAAGAACTCGCCGGGAACTTTCTCGTACGTCATCGGGCCTTACGCCGAGCCCATCGCCACCGTAAAGCCGGGGGAGACCTTCATCGTCGAGACCCTGGACGCCTTCGAGAACAAGATCGACTCGCCCGACGCGGACATCACCAAGCTGATTACCCTACCCTACGTGAATCCCCTCACCGGGCCCATCTACGTTGAGGGCGCCGAGAAGGGCGACACGCTGAGCCTCGCAATCAACTCCATTGAGACGACGCGCGACTACGGCGTCAGCGCCCTCATCCCCGAGTTTGGCGGGCTATGCGGCACCGTATTCACCCGAACACTGAACCCGCCTCTCCCGGCGCGCGTGATGCTGCACCCCATCAAGGACGGCGAAATTACCTTCTCCGAGGACCTGGACATCCCGGCATATCCCTACGAGCCCTTCTACGGCACCATAGGCACGGCGCCGGAGGTGGAGGCGATATCATCCCTGGCCCCGGGTTTTCACGGCGGTAACATGGACGCCGCCGACGTTTGTCCCGGGAACACAATCCAGCTTCCCGTGAACGTGCCCGGCGCACTGCTGTTCGTTGGCGACGGTCACGCGGCCCAGGGCGACGGCGAGGTTTGCGGTGTCGCGACGGAGATACCGACGAGAGGGTCGTTTACGGTCGACCTGATCAAGGGCAAGGCCATCTCTACTCCACGGGTGATTTCCGAGGAATACATCATGTCCATCGGCAGCGCCCGCCCCATGGAGGACGCCGCACGCATCGCCTTTTTCGACCTTGTCGTGTGGCTGGAAGCCGACTACGGCATCGAGCGTCTGACGGCCTATCAGCTTTGCTCACAGGTAGCTCGCGTGAGGCTCGCCAACATGGTGGACATTCTCTACTCAGTCGTCGCCAAGTTCCCCAAGAGATATCTACCCGGCACGGCCTCCGCCTAAGAAGCACGAATGACCGAGCCAAAAGCGCCAGCAGACAGCTATATCAGTGCCGGCGGCGTTCGAGTCCATTACCTCGACTGGGGAAATCCCGACGCCCAAACAATGGTGCTTCTCCACGGCATTCAGGACTGCGCCCGCTCCTGGGACTTCTTTGCCGAGAGGCTGAGAGATGATTACAGAGTCCTGGCCCTGGACAACAGGGGGCACGGCGACAGCGAGTGGGCAGGTGCCTGTCGCTACGGATTCTCGGACTATGTGTCAGACCTGAAGTGCCTCATCGACGAGCTGGGGCTGCAAAAAATCGTTCTCATTGGACACTCCGCCGGGGCGCGCTACGCCTTCAGCTATGCCGCAAATCGACCCGAGGCAATAGAGTCGCTGGTCATAGTGGACATAGACCCCGACGCGGTCAATCCGAGGTCCGGAGATATGTTTGCCCGCTACGCCGAAGAGTCCGATGAGTGGGGCTCGATGGACGACGTCGTCGAGCGTCTCAGAGACCGACAGCCTGACTCAACGGACGACATGCTTCTTCATCAGGCCGAATGGATGACGAGACCGCTTGGAGATGGCCGTAGAATCTGGAAGAGAGACCCGGCGATGTTGCCGGCCTACGAGAGGCCGGACCTCTGGGATGACCTAAAAAGGCTCTCTTGCCCGACCCTGATTGTCAGGGGAAGGCAGAGCGAGCTACTTAATCACGAGGTCGCCGTAAGGATGCGAGAGGCGGTGCCTGGGTCACGATTGGCGGAGCTCGAGGGCGCCGGGCATTGGGTCTACCAGGAGCTGCCCGAGGCGTTCGAGATAACCATCCGGTGGTTCCTGGAAAACGCTAGGCGTTAGCCTCTCTAGCTGCCGCATCACTCGCGGCTTCGACTACGATCTCGTCCAGCATCTTGCGGGCCTCATCAACATCCCTCTCCTGAACGTAGACCCTGTGGTGAATGAACTGCGTTACTCCCAGGGCCCCATATCCTCCCCCCATAGGCTTGACGAAAGCAGCTATGCCGACGGACTCCAGGAGTTGCGCCGTCATGAGCGCCTCCATCTCGTTGGGATAGGTGTCAAGTGGCACGGCTTTTCCTGTAGTCATAAACGCCTCTCCCCCATTCTGCCCTATCGCCCCTTATATGCGGGCTCTCGTTTCTCCACGAAGGCCCGGACGCCCTCCTTGTGGTCCTCGGTGCTCCGAGCGATGCCCTGCGCCGGTCCCGCCAAACGTAGGCTCTCGGCCAGATCGGTGTGCAGCGACCTGTGGATAAGACGCTTGATGAGCGCCATCGAATATGTCGGCCCGTTGGCGAGCCGCTGGGCGAGGTCCATCGTGGTTTCCATGAGCTCATCGGGCGGCGTGACCTTGTTCACCATCCCCAGCCTATGCGCCTCGTGAGCATCGACGATGTCGCCGGTGTATTGCAGCATGAAGGTGTTGCTAAGCCCGATCATCCTGGGAAGCTGCCAGCAGGAGCCGTCCGCGGGGATGAGTCCCCTTCTGATGAAGGTCTCCGAAAAGCGGGCGTTTTCCGAGGCGATTCTCATGTCGCAGGAGAGAGCTATGCCCATGCCAAGGCCCATCGCGTAGCCGTTCACCGCGGCTATCGAGGGCTTCTGGACGTTGTGCAGCCTCAGAGGCACGAACCTCACCGAGTCCATCTCTACCTTGCCGGAACCGTCGCCGGCCGCATCCCAGCGCTCGTCGAGCAGCTCCCAGGGCGATGTGCCATCTGGAATTTTCGGCTCATCGGCCCGGTCTCGATTGGCCTGGTCCATTCGCTTGACGTTGGCGCCCGAGCAAAAGGACGGGTCGCGGCCGGTGAGCACGAGGGCGCGCAGGCTCGCGTCGGACTCCAGATGGTCGATGGCCTGATTGATCTCATCGGCCATCTCGGTCCCTATGGCGTTCCGAGTCGGCGGGTCGTCCATCGTGATGACCATGACCGCGCCCACTTCACTTACTTCAATGAATTCGTATGCCATGCCCTCTCGCTCCCATGAAATTCAGCGATTGCCGACTATTCCACCTTCGACCTCAAGCAGTCGAAGAACTGGTTCATCAGCATCTTGGACGCGCTGCCCATGAACCTCTGCCCTACCCTGGCAATTATCCCAGTGATTCGGGCATCGCCGGTCAAGTCAACGCGCGTCTCTCCGTCGATATCGGTGAACGTCAGAACGCCCTCTCCGCCAATCGTCCCGGCCGCTCCCTTTCCCTGGACATGCATGGTATAGGAGTCCGGCTCGTGCTTTTCCGTAATCGTGATCTTGCCGGTGTACGTGCCCGAAACGGCTGCGACACCGACCTTCATCACCACGTCGTAGGTCTCGTCGCCCGTGGGTTCGAAGCTCTCACATCCGGGGATGCAGCTCGAAAGCACCTCAGGGGAGAGAAGGGAGTCCCATACCTTCCGTCGGTCCGCTTTGAATGTGTAAGAGCCCTCTACCTTCAATGCGCTCCCACTCCTTCGATTCTACTCGGGTTTAGACTATCACAGCGGCCGATGGAGCGCCATATCACGCGATAATCGGGCACTTTTGGCTGCATCTATTCGGGGAGTAGCCCTACGTAGGAAATTGCTTTATACTCCACCTATATTTTCAACCCGTCAACCGAGCGTAGCCACATCCTGGAGGAGTCGGTATGGGCAATTCGATAACTTTAACCGTCAACGGCACCCAACACACCAGCGAGGTGGAACCGAGGCTGCTGCTATCCCAGTACCTTCGCGACGTTCTCAATCTCACGGGCACCCACGTGGCGTGCGATACGACAAATTGCGGCGCCTGCACGATTATCCTGAACGGCGCCGCCGTGAAGTCCTGCACGGTGTTCGCGGTCCAGGCAGACGGCGGAGGCGTGATGACCATAGAGGGCCTGGCAAGCAACGGCAACCTGCATCCTCTGCAGGAGGGGTTCTGGGAGAAGCATGGCCTGCAATGCGGCTTTTGCACGCCCGGCATGATCATGTCGGCCTACGACCTGTTGCAGAACAACCCATCCCCGTCCGAGCAGGAGATTCGGGACGGCCTCTCAGGCAACCTATGCCGCTGCACCGGCTACCACAACATAATTAAGGCCGTGCAGTACGCCGCCGACAAGATGAAATAGATTTTGGTTTTTTTGCTTTACGAGTCGACGCTCTGCTTATCGTAAGCATGATTGAGCCGCGAGATTTTTGAGAATTCCTTTATAACAACAGGAGACCGGCAATGATTCCAACTGCATTCGAGTACCACGCACCCAGCTCAGTCGCGGACGCAGCGAGCCTGCTCGCGCAACACGGAGCCGGCGCCAAGATTCTGGCGGGCGGTCACAGCCTGATACCCCTCATGAAGCTCCGGCTGGCGCAACCGGAGGTCTTGATTGACCTCGGCAAGATCAGCGAGATGTCCTACATCAGGGACAACAACGGCGGGCTGGCAATCGGCGCGATGACGACGTACAACGACATCGAGCACTCCGACCTCGTAATCTCACGGGCCCGGGCGTTGGCCGAGGCCTCCGGAATGGTGGCGGACAGGCAGGTCCGAAATCGCGGGACCATCGGCGGCAGCCTCGCTCACGCCGACCCGGCGGGCGACCTTCCGGCCGTGATCATCGCCTTGGGCGCTCAGATGGTCACGAGCTCCACGGGCGAGCACAGGACGATCTCGGCCGATGACTTCTTCGTCGACCTGCTCACGACGGCCCTCCTGCCCACCGAGATTCTCAGTGAGATACAGATTCCGGCACTGCCTTCAGGGACCGGCACGGCCTACGCCAAGTTCGGCAACAAGGCGTCTCACTACGCCGTCGTAGGCGTCGCGGCGACCATCACCCTGGACGGGAGCGGCACCTGCACGGAGGCACGCATCGGCATCACGGGCGCAGGGCCCAAGGCGACTCGTGCTACCGCAGTGGAAGACGCCCTCAAGGGCAACAAGATGGACGACGGGACGATCCAGGGCGCGGCGTCACAAGCCGGGTCCGGCATCGACTTCAACGAGGACATCCACGCCTCGGGCGAGTACAGGGCCCACCTCACGACGGTCTTCGCCGAGCGGGCCATACGCCAGGCGGCGGCCAGGGCCGGCTAACACGGGCCAACGGACAGAAGCAAAAAAGGGACGGCCCCACAGCCGTCCCTTTTTTTGTCTGCCTGCCGTTCTTGTGAAAGTGCGAGTTTCGGATATCTACGTTTCTGGTTAGCGATCGATTGCACATTGTCATAGTTCGTTCGACGGGTGGTTCGACAAGCTCACCACGAACGGGGATAACACAACCAACGGTTCGACAAGGTCACGGCGAATAGAGATATACTTCTTCAGGAGTCGGACACCGCGAACGGAGATAATTCAACGAATCCACCGCGAACGGAGACTATTCTTCGATTCGCAGAAGGCCGCCATCTTGGCACCAAGTCAGCCGAACCCTGATTACAGCCGAGAAAGAATGGCGTCCAGGTCCACGTGCGCCTCCATGAGCTCCGCGAAGCGTTCCATCTTGAGGGGGTGGTCGAAGCTTGCGCCGTCGACGAGCGTGTCCAGCGCGGACATCGTGGCCAGCGTGTTGGACTCGACCAGCACTATCGGCACCTGCTCTTGCTCCGCCTCGTAGCGAACGTACTCTATGGGCTCCTTGCCGTTGGTGAGAAGCAGGCAAGAGGTAGGCGTGGCAAGGGCCGCCATCTGCATATCGGGACGATCGCCACGCATCACCGCCGCCTTCTTCTCGTGTATCTCAAAGTAGAGCTCGCCGGGGTTGAGGCTGTACCCGCCCACCATGAAGTGCTCCACCAGCCCGTCCAGGTCGCCTTCGGTATCCAAAATGCGGCCATTCAGGTGCTGGGAGACCTGCGACACCGTCGCTCCCAGGAGCCGCCTGTCTTCCGGAATGATTCCAAGCAGCCTGATGCCCTCGCTCTGCATGGGGCCGGCGAGGTCCGAGGCGGCCTCGGTCGCCAGATACCGCGGAAGGGAGTTCAACACGATGCCAATCAGCCGCTCACCCAAGGCATCGACCCACGGCTTCAGGTCACCGGCCCTGAGCTCCCGCCTGTAACCGGCAACGACAACGACATGGGCGCTGAGCGCATCGACGACGTCCCTGGTATCATCTCGCGCGACAGCAGAGGACAGCTCTACGATTACTACGTCGTTGTCGGCGGACGCCCCGACGAGGCGGCCCGCGAGCTCATCCAGCAGGGCCCGGTCGACACCGGAGCTGCCGAGAGCAACGGGCCACTCACCGTCGACCACGGCCGCGAGCCTATCATATACTTCTCGGTCCTGGTCGGACTCAACGGTCCCACACTTGTCCGTAAAGGGCTTGAAGACCGATACCGTCTTTCCCTGCTGAGCCAAAATATGAGCCAGGGTCGCGCAGAACGCGGTCTTGCCTACTCCTTCTTGGTCGGATGCAACGCACAGGACGCTCATCCATGCCTCCTCGCAATTAGTTCAGGCCATATCATGTGTCGGGAAGGGCCGCAACGTGGAATTACCGACGTTGGCGGGCCTGCAAGTCCATCATGAGCAGATCATCGGGAATTATATCAGAAGCGTTTTTTCAGTGCATTCAGCCCTTGCGGGTGAGTATAATGTACTGTGTGGTCGTTCGGCCCCAATTGGGAACCGCCCTGAGGAAATTCGAGCGTCGCTAGATATCGTGGTGAATTTCGACATCTAAATGATTTATCCCTTCGTATTCATGCCTGGGCGTAGGTCCCGTAACAGCGGGAGGAACACCTTGTCGATGTCCTTCTCGAGGGCTACGAATCGAACGGGGCCGGGCATCTTCGCTCTCCTGTTCGCCCTCATGGTGGTCGCGACGTCGTGCAACCTCCGTAGCGAGGTGCCGGCCCTGGAGCTGCGCGCGACCGAGCTCAACAAGGCCATCATGTGCCCCATCTGCCCCGGAGAGTCCATCGATCAGGCGCAGAATACGCTGGCCCTTCAGATGCGGGGCATCGTACGCGACAAGCTGGCGGACGGCGAGACAGAAGACCAGATCAAGCAGTTCTTCGTGGAGAGGTACGGGCCCAGCGTGCTGCTCGAACCTCCTCGTCGGGGATTTAGCCTGACGGCGTGGGTGGTGCCTCCCCTGGCGGTAGCCGCTGGGATTGGACTATTCTTATTGGCCCTTCGCGTCATGAAGCGCCCGGCCCAAGGCAGGGACGGCATCGACGCTGCGCGTGAGTCTGTCTCGGACGACGGGCTTGAACGCTACTACGCTCGCATCGAGTCGGTCGTCGGAGAGGGTCTCTCTCCCCAGACACCGCTCGCCGGAGAGCGAGATGACGATGGAGGCGGTTGATGGTTGAAGCGGGGCAAATTGCCCTTGTGATCGCGCTGATAGTCACGGCATACGTCGTCGTGGCTTCCTTCGCGGGCTCGTGGCGGCATGTCCCCGAGCTGACGGCCAGCGGCCGCTACGGCTTCTATACGGTGCCCATTCTGCTCATGGTCTCGACGACGGCTCTTATTTACGCCTTCGTCGTCCGGGACTTTTCAGTCCGATATGTCGCGGAAAACAGCAGCCTCGCCATGCAGCCCATCTACACCTGGGTGGCATTTTACGCGGGCAATGCGGGGTCGCTGCTATTTCTGGCCCTCGTATTGGCGATCACGTCCGTAATCGCCGTATTGACCATACGCAAACGCCTTCCCTACACGTCGCCGTACGCCACGGGAATCATGGCCCTCATCCTGCTGTTCTTCCTCGGCATCATGATTTTCCTGGCGAATCCGCTCGACCGCCTGGCCGTCACACCAATGGACGGGCAAGGCATAAACCCGCTTCTCATACACTTCGGCATGTTCATCCACCCACCGCTGCAGATGGCCGGTCTCGTACTCGTCGCGATACCCTTTTCCATCGCCCTAGGGGCACTCGCGGCCAAGCGTGGAGGACGCGACGAATGGGTGGACATGGGCCGGCTCTGGGGCATGATCTCGTGGCTGGTCCTGACGATCGGCCTGCTGCTGGGAAGCTGGTGGGCCTACACGATTCTGGGATGGGGCGGCTACTGGGCCTGGGACCCCGTGGAGAACTCGGCACTGATGCCCTGGCTGGCGATGACCGCCTTCGTGCACTCCATCATGGTGCAGAAGCGACGCGGCATGTTTCGCATGTGGAACATGGTGCTCATCATAATCGGCTTCACGCTTGCCCAGATGGGCATGTTCATCAACCGGGGCGGGCCCGTGCCATCCGTGCACTCATTCGCCCAGTCCACGATGGGCTGGCTTTTCCTGGCGTTCATGGCCTTTACCCTGCTGGCGTCCATAGGCGTCTTCATCTGGAGGATGGATTCCCTGAAGAGCCGCGAGGGCCTGGAATCCATGATCTCTCGGGAAGCAGTCTTCCTGGGTCAGAACATACTGTTTCTCGCGGTGGCCTTCGTGACGCTGTGGGGCACTATATTCCCCATCTTCAGCGAGGCCGCCCAAGGAATGGTGGTCACCGTCGGCAAGCCGTTCTTCGATAGGGTCAACGGGCCCCTGCTGCTGGCGATCGTCTTCCTGATGGGAGTCGGGCCGCTGTTGCCCTGGAGACGGGCTACACGTCGCAACCTGGTCCGTGCGCTGAGGTTGCCCATGGCAGTAGGCATCGCAACGATAATTGTCCTGGCCGCATTTGGCATCACGCAGCTACCCGCCCTGTTGGCCATCGGCACGGTCGCGGTGGCGGCCACGGGCATATTGCACGAATGGTACAGGGGCACTCGGTCACGGCATCGGCGCGGCGAGTCGTACCCGGCAGCCTTCACCAACCTGCTGAACGGCAACAGGCCTCGCTACGGCGGCTACGTAGTCCATCTCGGCATACTGATGCTGGCCGTAGGCGCCATCGCGTCATCGTTCTTCAGCGTACAGCGGGACCTCGTCATGCGGCCCGGCGACATCGAGACCCTCGGCAAGTATACGTTCCAATATATTGGGGTGGACCATCAGGTCTTTCCGGACCGGGAACAGTCCATAGTGCGATTCAAGCTGTCCGCAGACGGCAAGGACCTCGGCATAATGGAGGCGTCTCGCTCTTTCTATCCCGACTTCCGCATATCGGCGACCAGAGGCGCCATTCGCAGCACGCCCATCGAGGACTTCTATATCGTGCCGTCGGAATTCACAGAGGGCGGGCAGGCCGTATTCAGGATTCTAATCAATCCCCTGGTCTGGTGGATGTGGGCCTCCGGTCCCATTCTGATACTGGGGATAGTGTTGGGACTGTCGCCGCGCCGTCAGCCCGCCGTCGCGTCTGTTAGAATTCCCTCGGGTGC
>JADFKI010000269.1 GCA_022565015.1 Chloroflexota bacterium | reverse complement strand
TAGGACAATTGCTGCAACAAATTATGCTAAGTTATGGAGTTGACCCGCTTTAGTGGACACGATATGGCTAGGGCCGAAGCCTGATTTGCACGGGGGACCAACTCGATACCACCGAAGTCTTCGATTTCGTGAAGGTGAATCCGGCCAACTACAAAGTAGCGACAATGTGCCGGGCGTTGGGTGTCTCCCGCAGCGGATACTATGCATTACTATATCGTTCACCCTTGGCACGATCGATCGAGGATGCGCAGCTGACCCGGCGTATTGAAGCGATTCACAAAACCTCGCGAGAGACCTATGGCGTTCCGCGGATCCATGCTGAGCTCATCGAAGACGATGAACGGGTGAGCCGCAAGCGGATTGCTCGGTTGATGCGCGATCAGGGTTTGCAAGGCGTGTGTCGTCGCAAATGGGCCACCACCACCGTACGCGATGCCCGTGATCGAGTCGTACCGGACCTGGTGGATCGGGACTTCTACGCCTCGGCACCGGATGAGCTGTGGGTGGCAGACGCCACCTACATTCCGACCGGGGAAGGATTTGATCTACCCCCAATTTACGTACCACTCAGAGTGAGAGTCTTTGGGACCAAGTGAGCATTGTCTGGTAGGGCTAGAGGTTTGACGAGACTGTTGGCGAATTCCTCTGGGGTTTGGTAACCCAGGGAACTATGAGGCCGGTACCGATTGTACTCTTCTCGCCAGCCATGAGCTCCCGTCATTCGTCGATTGGCTATGTGTCTCTTGTGGTTTTCGAACCCCGCTGGAAGAGGACCGATCAAAGTCAAGGAGCGAGATGACGTCAAAATGAGTGGTACTCCAGTTATTGGTAAGGTATCGAAAATGGCTCACAGCGCATTGCGGGAAGCCGTTTTTTACACCAACGAGGAAGACCAGGTCGCGAGGACGGCATTTTGGGCCAGTTGTTGCAAGACTGCCCGGATGCCTTATCGTATGATCAAACACTAACCTGACTACCAAAGCGGGGTAGGTACGTAAAATGGATAATAAAAAAACTCTTTATATTGGAGCACATGCTGATGATGTAGTGATAAACGCAAGTATAACTATAAATAGAAATCCTGGAAGTGCGTATATCCTGACTATAACTGATGGGGTACCTTCTGGTTCTTATCCTAAGGTATTAGGAGGGATTACTTTAAACAGTCATGAAGCATATGTTCAGAAAAGATTAAAAGAAGATAAATCTGCTATGCAAGTTTTGGGGATAAATGTAGGTAAGAGATATACAAATGGCAAAATTCCTGATGGACAGACTTATCAAAATCTAGAACAGATTGTTTCGATCATCGCAACATTAGTAAAAAGAGAAAAAATCCGAAGGATAATGACGCATAGCTTTCCAGGAGAGTCTCATCCAGCTCATCCAGATCATGAAATAGTTTCAGTTTGCTCATACATTATTGGAAAAGAATATGGGATTGAAATATGGGAATATCCTAGGTTCAAGTCTAATAGTACAAACAAACAAACAGATAGAATATTCTTAGAAGAAGATCGAATAGAGACTGTTAATTATGATTTTACTCGTGAAGAAATTACGCTGAGGGATGAACTAATGCAGATCTATAAAACTCAAGGATTTATAATAGAGAAATATAGAACAACTAGTGAAATGTTTGGCAGAGTAGTGCGTAACCCAAGAAGTATTCCTGATGCAACTCATTTTTATGGTAGTGAAGACTACAAACCAAGACCCCAAGATATAAGGAAGGCTATAACCGATTTTTTATCACGGTAGGGTAGGGTGCGGATCGTTCCTCTTCACCCGATTGTACCGACCATGATCAACGACTACCTGGCGAAGAATGGTCCCGCAAATCTGCAACCGAAATATACCAACTAATATGTAGTAGACTAAAAAATAGGTTTACTCTCTTTTCCGTTTCTTCAGTTTTTATAACCTCCACAGGAAAAGATGGGGCTTTATCATGGAAAGGAGCCTCCATTGACTTTCGACAACAACGGCTTAACCGACTCACCGGGTTCGCGTTCGACACTAGCTGGTCCCCGCAGAATTCCTTCCTTCGTCGAAGCCCTGGATGAGATGGTGGGCGTAGCCAGACAAGGGCATCGAAAAGACAGCGAATACTTTAATCCATCGGACGAATGGATCAGGGGTCGTCTGCGGATATTTCAGGACCTACCGGAAGACGAGCAGAAGGAAATACGCGCCGAGGCCGAGCTGATCGCTCGAGATGCCGCCGAGGCCAACGCTCAGGGCAAGGCCGCCGCACGGGCCGCGCCGGAAGTGGTCTACAGGCTGGACAGCGGGGGCCTGGCTTTCTTCAGTCAGCTCGGAGTGGTGCGCCGCCCCGACCTCACCCAGTACTTCATCGACGGATTCGATGCGAATCGCGATTCCATCGCCTTTAGCGACGAAAACCAGACGCTCTTTGCCGAGGTGTTTTCATATGTCACCGAGCATATGAAGAAGTGCTTCGAATCGGGCGATGTGATCGTTCAGTCGGACAGGAACGTATGCGATGTCCCGGAGCGGTCGTACCATGCTCGCCAGCTGCTGTTCGGCACCCGATATCTGCAGGTCCCCATCATGTGGCGACAGCTTACGTTCGATTTGCCCGTGGAGGAGCTCGCCGGCAGCCCGGACATTCTGGAGATATCCATTCCAGACTGGCTCGAAGACCTCGGTCTGCCTGAGGCGCTCAAGAAGCGCATCGTGGACGCAGGTCTTACCCAGCTCATTTTCAAGGCACCCACGAAGGGACTTTCGCTCCACCTCGGGTTCGACTATGTGGGCGAGCATAAGATGGGGCCGCTCTCCATCGCCATGTTTCTCGTAAAGCAGAAGAATGGGCTGGCGGTACAGTCCGCCTTGAGCATGTCGCGCGCCAAGACGCTGGACGGCCGGATGCTCAACACCGCCCTGGTTACTATCGGCCCTTCACTGCACGGCAAGAGCACGCTCACGATAATGATCGAGCTCGCCGGAAGCGAGCTTGCCCAACGCCTTGGCCTTAAGGAGGACCCCGCGGAAGGGGTCTACCCAATGAACGACGACATAGTATTGCTTCAACCGCTGGACGAGCCAATCGAGGTCACCAGGGGAGGAAACTCCGTCAGGATCACCCACGGGATCGACGGAACCGAGAATAACTTCTACGCCATGCCCCAGGGCTTGAACCAGCAAGATGACCCAATAACCTACGAGGCCATCAGGGGGACCGCCGAGGCTCCCAACGCCGAGGAGACGCTGGAAAACGTGCCTTTGAACGTTGAGAAGGGCATACCGGACTTCATCGAGAACCCGGTCCGCAATATGCGCGTGACGATGTCCCGAAATCGGCTCATAGCCAGGAAAAGGGCGCAGCATGTCATCGAGGCGATAACCAACGGGCAGCTGTCCAGCTCCGTCCATGTTCCGATGGAGTACACGGACCGCGTGTTCTGGCAGGCAGTGATGCGTGAGAACACGGTCATTCCGCCCCTGAGGAGACTTAGCCTGGAGCAGTACGTGCGAGTCCTGATGTACGGTGAAGCCGTGCAGATGGGCGCTGCCACCGGCGCTATAGGCAGGCCCTACATCGAGTATTTCTCGGACCCGTTCATAATCGGCCTCGAGGACGAGAACGCCAACCTGCTTTACTTCATTCTGCAGCAGATGTCCTGGGGGGGCATGCCGCAGGACTACTACGTGTTCAATACGGGCGGTGTAGGCGCTGAAGTCAATGATGAAGCCAGTGGACCACGGTACAAGAAGATAACGAAGGAGCTGACGATAATGCTCCAGGAGGCCCTGATCAGGGACGCGGTGAAGTTCGAGTATGACTCGGCACTGCGCTCCGAAATCGGCGTCGCCATCGTAAACGACCGTGGCGAGGAAGTCGTCGATCTCAGAGGGGACTGGCTGCCAAGGAACATATATGGCCAGGCGGATTACGCTCGGAGGACTAAGGAGCTGAGACGCAGGCGTTACTACGGCCGGGACGCCGCCGACAAGGCCGGAATCCTGCGCTACACCAAGGTGACCGAGGGGCTGATCGATTTCGCAGACGTGCCGTCACCCGCTGACGAACGGGAGCTGTCGTGGCTGTTATCCTTCTTTTGGAAGGTCGACCGGGCGTACGATTCGCTTCCAGAGTTGGTGAAGCACCTGAGCGAAGGGCGCCGGCCACTGCCTCATCTAGTCAGGGGGCTGCAACAAATGTACGACTCCGGCGCCGGGAAGGGACTCGCACTATCCGACGATAGAACGGTTGCGCTGAATACCCTGGGCATTCGACAGGCGTAGTGTCGGCAGGGCGCGCCGGACCTCAGGGCAAAATACTCTCGCTGCACGGGGCACTGAATAGGCATCGCTGGAATATTACGCCGGCCAGATGCGTTCTCCCAGCGTAGGCGAACCCGGCGCGTGAATCAGGTTTTGGATAACCTTGCCCGTCCAGTCTCTGTCCTTGTCGACGAAATACTTCCGGTTGGCCTCGATGGACACGAACTCGTAGAGAATGGCGTGCTTGGCCCATCCGGAGATCGAGACCAGCTTTCGCGCCCCGACGGCGCCAGTCATGGGTTCCATGAGGGGCAGGCGTGAACGCGAGTACCACGTGCTGAGCTCATCCTCGTTTTCCAGGGCATTGATGTTGAACGTCCCCAGCTGTATCACCGGTCCCGGAGTTATGCCGGGCGCACGAGTGTCGACCTCGGGGCCGTCCACACGCTCGACCTCCACGAAGATGTGAGAACGGGGGGAGACCCTGAGATTCAGCATATCGCGGTCCGTGGCCGCCATTTTCGCCGCCATCTCGGCGGGGCTGGGGTCGACAAAGATGTGCGGATGCTCTGCCCCAAAAAGCAGCAGGTACCGGTTGCCCGTCGGTACGCCGGACTCGTCCGTATGCGTTAGCGAGAAGGCCGGCGGAGCA
>JADFKI010000268.1 GCA_022565015.1 Chloroflexota bacterium | reverse complement strand
TGCTCGTTTTCGGCGTGGATCAATTCGGTGAGCTGCGCGAGTCGCAAAATGCCATTTTGCCCTTCCACGGGGCGCGCGGCGACGCCGCTGAGCTGGGCATACGCCCCCTGCTCGTACTTGTAAATATGGCAACCGGCCTCGCAGATGAACTCGTCGCCGGGGGCGCAATGCACGCGCACGCCAAGCTGATTCGACATCGTACCCGAAGGGACGAACAGTGCCGCTTCCTTGCCCAACATGTCGGCGACGCGATCCTGCAACGCGTTAACTGATGGATCCTCGCCAAACACGTCGTCACCCACTTGGGCACCCGTGATGGCCGCCCGCATGCCTTGGGTAGGCTTCGTCAGAGTATCGCTGCGAAAATCGAGCACTTTGTCGGGCATCACTGACGGTTCCTTTCGCGGGAATCGTGGCAGGGCTTTTCCTGGCGCAGGCTACCGGCCAGAATGGATGGGTCGGCGTTTTGGGGGCTGCCGACGAGTCATCGTAACCGTGCGGCTGGCGCCTGACCAGTGGTTGCGATACCTTGACACGAACCCGATGCGCCGGCGAGGGGTCTTGTCAACGAGATGCCACCCCGAATCTCCCACACGACGGCCCGGGACGGCTGCCGTACGTTGGATGCTACCCTTGCCATCGAGGAGTCGGCACGCACGAAGAACCGTGTCATGATTTCCGACCGATGGCCACGAAAGGTAGCGCCGACACATGAATGTCACGTTGGCGGGCCGATGGCTCAAGCTTGAGCGTCCTGTCTATCAGAGGTTAGCAGCGCGCCGAGGCTATCAGCGCTAGCCTCGACGCAGGACCATGACAGTTAACCATCTACTGCGACTCAACTCTTTATATTGACCTCTTCCCAAGCCCCCATGCCTCCGCTCAGGTTCATCAGCGGACCGCCCCCCGCTCTTTCCAGGATATAAAAAGCTGTTGAAGCGGGTTCACCGTGGCCGCAGTGTGCAAGGACACGCCGGTCTTTTCGTAACCCATCGAGGCCCTCCTCTAAAGAGCCCAATGGCACGTGAATCGCGCCCTCAACATGCCCGGCTTCGTACTCATTGGGTTCCCTCATGTCCAGGACTATGACGCCATCTGCGACCGCTTCACGGGCTCTTTTCACATGCGCGATTTCGATCCAGACCGCCGCTGGCATTCTGCTCACCATCCACGCCACAAGACGGCCATCCAGCCAGCAAGAGAACTTTTCGCGTCGAACCAGTAGCGACTCGCCAACCAGACCGTCCAGCAAACGAAGCGCTTCAGAGGAAAATAGCGCAACGGCCGGTACACTTTTACACCGCCTCTTGACAATAAAGCCTATCGTCTCCCAAAAGGAGCGCCTACCAGGCCCAGAGGTAGTTTCGCACTGTGGGCATAGGGCGAATAATCATTGGGGTGGGAATACTTGAAGAGATGGACGGCGATGGGTTTTAGGTGCGAAGAATGCTTCGCCGTATGGAGAAGTGCGTATGATAATAAACGTTTGAAATGTCCGCTTGGATGTTATGAGCTAGTCGGCCTAGTTTGCGTTTATCGGCGCGTTGGGTTCTGGCTTAACGCCATCTTGCCAACTTAGAGATCGTGTCATCACCGTCTTTGGTGACCCATATTTCTCTGCCGTCGAACGGGACGGAATAGAACCTCAAAGTCTCCAGGAAACGTACTATCGAAGGCAATTCGTGCGAGGCCGCAAGTACTTTTTCAGGCGGTGAAGGCTTTTTGATAACGAAGGCGTCGACCTCGAACTCAAAGGGCGCTCGCTTCTGGAGGCCGACTTCGTAAGTCTTTATGAAAGACTGTCCGGGGTCACCGAACCTGTCGACTTCACCATCGGATTCGTTATCCTAGGGATTCCAGGGCATCCGCACGCGCAAGCGACTCTTTTGTTCGCTGTCGGACTATCTCGGCCAGGCGATCACTGATGTCTCGGTACTGCATATCGGGGTTGGCCTCCACCTTCGCGACCCATGCTGATGGAATGCCCGCTGTGCCGTTCAGCGCACCGCACAGTCCACCTACCATCGTTGCAATGGTGTCTGAGTCGCGCCCGAAATTGGCGCTCCACAGAATTCCCCGTTCAACGTCGCCCTGAGCGAGAGAGAACAGACCGAGCGTAGCAGGGATTGTTTCGAGGGAGTCGGCCTGCATGGAACTCAGAAAGCGCTCGTAGAACTCCCTGCGAAAGCCCTCGTACTCTCCAGACTCATTGGCCAACGCCAACACATCGACTATTCTCTTGCGAATCTCCTGCGCGCTCGTGGGCAGCAGGTATCGAGTGGCGGCGTCTAAAACGCTTTCAAAGGTAGCCCTCGGCTGGAAAGCCTCTGCCGTAGCAGCCGCGATAGCGCAGGCGGCGTCGCGACAATAACCCGAATCTCCGTTGTGGATGAAGGACGCCACGTCCAGAGTTTCCAGGGCGGCCTGACGCGGATTGCAGGCGTTAATGATTCCCATAGGCGAGATTGCCATTGCCGATGAAGAACTCTGCATGTTGCCCCAACCCGCATACGCAGGCAACGTGATCCCCGCATTTAGCTTGTGGTAGGCGTTGCGCACCGGCACAAACCACAGGTGCATATTTTTCTCAACGGAGTCCAGGAATGATTGCCCAAAGTGGTCTACTGTCGGATAGCCGTCGCTGGCGAAGATAGCGGATATTAGCTGTTCCCTGATTGCCGTGTCATCCGTGCCGACCCCTTCAAAGTCGGTCACGCCCTCAGGGCCAAACTTGGCGTAAATAGCCTCATAGTGGCGGAGTAGCTCCGTCGGTGCGCCCATAGCGTCGCCAATCAGTCCGGCGAGCAGGCAGCCGTAGATCTTGTCAGTCAGTGCGTCCATCGATTTTCCCCTCCATATCGCAACTTGTTGATGTTGGTAAAGTGTTGTCGCTGGGTTGCGCATTGGACCCCTCTGTTGAGGCTCGATATATCGCATATTTTTTTGGTAACTGCGTGGGGACATTCTGCGGCAACGGGTCTAGGATTCATGCGGTGCATGCTATAGGCCCACCCTAGAATTGGTGATTGATGACAGCCAGCTCCAACCATTATTATATAAGCTTTGAGAGGTGCTTGACCCGATCCAGATTAGAATGGACAAAAAGCACCCAAAGATGAAGTTCGAGGCCTAAACGAGGCCCTGTAACACCCCATTCCATGCCATTTTGCGTTACCAGACCTCATGAAATGTCCAAAACTGAAGTTTGGAATGAAACTCTCCGAAGGTCACGTCCTCGCCGTAATCAGGTCTGTTTTCCCTCCAAGGGCAGCCGAGCGACCACGGAGAGGAATTGGAGGCACCCGAACATCCGAAAAGGATGGAAAACCGCAGCCGTCAAGCGTACCAGTGGGGGTGCCTAAAATCGCTAACTGCCGGTTAGAAGTTATCAGCAACATAAACCATGATGGTCAATGGTGTCCCTAGGATCGGTGCAGGGCAAGCGAAATGTATCTCCCTCGCAGGGTTCCGTCCCGTGAAGGCCTCCGGAAACCCTTTCGATGCTGGCCCCCATAGGGATCGTAGTTAAGTCATTAATTTTTCCGCTCCTAATGTAATTGAGGATGAGCTCCTGAAAGAGGGGGGACGATCCCTCGGAATGTGGGCAAAGTATTGATGTCCAAGAAGGTGTGCTTGATAACTGGAGGCAACTCTGGCATCGGCAGGGCCGCAGCCACTCATCTCGCAGAACAAGGCGCAGAAGTGATCGTTGCGTGCAGAAGCCGTGGTCGTGGTGAGGAGGCGGTCACGGAGATTAGGAGGCGGAGTGGAAATGACGCGGTCTCACTGGTGATGATGGACTTATCGTCGAAGTCATCAATCCAGGCGGGATGCGATGCTTTCAAAGCGTATCATGACAGACTCGACGTACTCATCCACAATGCCGCGGATTTCGACATCAGCCGAAAGGAGCCGGAATACTCGGATGAAGACGTCGAAACTGTTTGGGCCACCAACCATGTCGGCCCGGTGTTTCTCACGCATTTGCTAATGCGAGAGCTTTCTCGTGGCGAGCAGAGTCGAGTTATCATGGTTGCTTCAAAGGGTCTCGTGATGCATCCCTTCCTCAGGGTCAATCTCGAAGATCCCGAATTCCGGAAGGGCAGCTTCAGGGTCGACAAAGCCTACTACCAGTCAAAGCTTGCACAGGTCATGTACACGTATTGGCTCGCGGAGCGATTCCGAGGCACTCCGATGACCGCAAACTGTGTCCGCGTGACCAACGTCAAGATCGACATTAACCGTTATCCCAGCGTCTCATCGTTCCTAAAGTGGCTATATAGCATCAAGAGCCGCTTCTCCATAAGTCCCGAGCGGATGGCAGAAACCTATGTCTGGCTCGCGCTGTCACCAGACGTGGCAGGCACGTCAGGAGGCTACTTCGATGAGAACAGGCAGCGCGTCGGGTCAAATCGGTACAGCACAGACCCGAGCAACATCCGTTTGGTGATGGAGTTGACCGAGAGATATGTGCCAGGGCTACTCGCCAATCCTTCGTGAACACCCTCCGACTCCCCGTACTTGATAGCTTGAGGCCGCTGGAGACAGCCATAGTGATCAACTGAGACTGATGGAGCAAGGCAATGCGCCCGTTTCTGCTCGTGCCTGGCAGGTGTTGGAAGATACGAGCAAATCGCTGGGAGTGAAATTGCCTTAGGACTTGCAGCGGCCTACTCAACAGGGCGGCTGAGAATTATCAGGTACAATACGGTCGTGCTCATCAACGCCTGCAAGACGACGAAGATTTATTGTCGGCCGGACTGCCCTCCGGGCCGCCGTACCAAGAAGGAGAACCGGGCAAACTTCGACTCGATTGAGCCTGCGGAGAGGGCAGGGTATCGAGCCTGCAAGGTCTGCAAGCCCGACATCGGTGAATACGGACCCTGGGTACCAAGGCCGTAGAGCGCTCAAGGGCCTGAAACTAGTTCATTTATTTAATCTCACG
>JADFKI010000267.1 GCA_022565015.1 Chloroflexota bacterium | reverse complement strand
GCATGAAGCTTCTCTGCGATATGCTCCTCAAGTGGCAATACTGGGACTTCGGCCGGTACGATACCGGCGAAGCTCAACAGGTCGGGGCCACACACCAGCTCAGGGTCCTGGCTGAGCGGGTCGCCGAAGCCCACGTCAACGGTGACATCTTCAAACAGACGTCCAGCCAACTCCGCGGCAACATGGTACCGAACCGTGAAGACTTCGACCGCCTGGTCGAGTTGGCGAGTGCGTTCGATGGCCAAGGTGAAGTAGTCCCCAAGTTCCGCCGACTGTGCTGCAATGAAATCTGCAGTTGCCTCCTCCTCGCTGTCCTGGCGGCCGAGGTCAATGTCTCTCGTGGTGCGAAACTGGAGCCCCACGCGGAAGTGGAGCGCCACTGCGCCCTTGAGAATCCACCGATCCGGAGCGACGTTCATAAGACGCGCTAACAGCCGATCAAAGACAACGAGCTTGCGCAGCCGCACAATGGGAACGCCCGTCTCTTGGTTCCGTGCCGTGAGCCTTTGTTCCAGGGCAGTGCGGAATGCACCGGCGGTGGCGTATCTCACCGTTTCACCTTCTGGAGAGCGCTCACGATCAGCGTGGCCACCCGTCGGCCCCGCTCGCTCGCCTCCCTCTGGAGCTGTCGAGCAGTCGCCAGGCCTCGTTCGACGGCCTGGGAGACCGCCATCTCGATCTGCTCCGGTGAGGTCCCGGCCTCGGCGGAGTCGAAGATGCTGCGTGTGGCTGAGGTGACTGCCATACCGTTACGCACGACCCGATCTTCTGCACGTAGTGGTCGGGTAGTGGTGTGGATTTTCACTCCGGAAAGAGATGGCAGATTTCGCTTAGAACGGGGGACGCTAAGGTGAACAGCGTCGGGAATAACGTCACTGAGGCCGAGGATATCAAGGGCGCTCTCGTGCGACACTACTGCGACACCCCTCCCAACGGCCAGCCATGCGGCGAGCACGTCCTCGCGAGAAGACGACGGGTACTCGCGGAAGCGGTACAGTCCCCGTCGCACCCGTATGAACCGGCCGGTCTTTACGTGATGGGAGAGCAGCGATCGACTGAACCCCCACGCCCGGGCTTGCCCGGTCGTGAAGTAGCCGCCTTGTTCCGAGGAAATCTCGAAGAGCCGGATGCGGTCGGGAGCTTGTTTTGACTTTGGCGCTCGTGTTGTATTCATGATGTCACCCATAAGTCAAATAATATTTGACATTTGGGTGACATGCAAGGGGATTGACGGATGGCGACAGAACGGCCCTTGGAGTACAATTGGCGCGTTCAGACCCACTCTAAGTCAATTCTCACTCTACATTTATGGCATTCGAACGGAAGATTAGGAGGGCCAAGGCATGGTCGAACAGCAGGCGCAGGTTTTGAGACCGGAGACGCTCATCGACGAGTTCAAGAAGAACGGCGTGACTCATGTGATCACGATTCCCGACAGCGAGACTAACTACCTCTATGAGCTCATGGCCAAGGAAGACTGGCTGGACATCATCCCCGTCTCGCGAGAAGGCGAGTCGATGTCCACGGCGTTGGGACTCAACGTGGCGGGCAAGGTGCCGGTCTGCCTCATACAGAACACCGGCATGCTGGAGTCCGGAGACTCGATTCGAGGCATGGCGCTGGACGCCGGCTTTCCCCTGGTACTGGTCGTCGGATACCGCGGCTGGACTCGTCATGGCGTGACGACGGACACGGCGGCGGTCTACACCGAGCCTTTTCTCCACGCATTCGGAATCAGCTACTATCTGGTGGAAGCCGACGAGGACGGAGACCGGATATCTTCCGCGTTCGAGGAGGCGCGGGCAACAAGGCGGCCCGTAGTCGTGCTGATCGGCGACGAGTACCACGGCTTCAACAGGTAGTTTTTTAGCTATCAAGCGTCGCGGCGAATCGCCAGGCAAAGCATATGTTAAGAAGCCATCTTAACATGGGTGAGGGGGAGTCCAGAGAGTCTGGGGGATGTGCCCCCAGTACAACAACACGCCGGGTGGGCCGGTAAGCGGCATATGCATTTTGAGATAATTTGTGAATGCTGAACTTTCGTTTTTTACCACAGCAATTTGGAGGCAACCATGATTGAAGCACTTGACCTATTCAGGGCCTTTCAGCCACACCGAGGAAAGGCGATAGTGACCACCACGGGGACGGCCGGCCGAAACTGGAAGGACGTCAGCACCAATGAAACGCGGGACGTAACCCTCGGTGGCGCCATGGGCCACACGGCATCCGCGGCCTTCGGTCTGGCGATGGGCTTGCCGGATGAGAAGATCATCCTGTTTGATGCGGAGGGCTCCCTCCTCATGAACCTGGGTGTGCTGGCGACCGTTGCGGGCAAGAAGCCGAAGAACTTCTACCACTTCTTGCTGGACAACGAGTGCTACGCAACGACTGGAGGCCAGCCGGTCCCCAACGCCGAGCAGATCAACTACGCGGGCATGGCCAGGGAGGCCGGGTACGCGTCGACATTTCAATTCGAAGACCTCGAGGACTTCGCGACCAACGTCGAGAGCATTCTGAACGAGACGGGACCGGTCTTCGTGTCCGTAAAGATCAGGGCTGAGGTCGAGAACCTGCCCATTGCTCTTCGGAAACGAGCTTCCGCCCGCAGTCGCGCCGAGACCATCAAGAGCCTTCAGGCGGAGCTGGGCATCTCCGTGTAGAGACCCCAGATGGTCTAGTCCAGGGAGGAAAAAATGGCAGAGCTGAGCAACGAGGACATAAGGGTCTTGGGCCGCGCCGTGGGCCTCGAAATAGGCGACGCCGAGGTCTCGCACGTCGCGCATAGCCTGAACGCAATAATAGAAGGCATAGACGAGATCGACGTGCCCGGCATGAACGACGTCGAGCCGCTTCCAATTATTCTGCCGCCGAAGGAGGCCTAGAGTGGACAAGAAGGACATTCCCTTCCTTTCGGCGACGGAGCTGGGCGGTCGAATTCAGAGCAGAGAGATATCTCCCGTTGAAGCCGTGGAGGCGTACCTCGCACGCATCGAAGAGGTCGAGCCAAAGCTAAACTCGTACATAACGTTGCTCGCGGACGAAGCCCTGGAGGCCGCGCGTGAGGCGGAGTCGGAGATCGCAGGCGGCAATTACAGGGGCGTGTTGCACGGCGTACCCGTCGGCGTCAAGGACCAGATCCATACAAAAGGCATTCGGACCTCGGACGCCTCCAAGCTGCGCGAGAACTTCGTGCCGGAAGAAGACGCCACCGTGGTCGTCAACCTCAAGAAGGCGGGCGCGATAGTCCTGGGCAAGACGAACCTGACGGAGTTCGCCCTGGGCGATCCCATAACGTCCGCCTTTGGCGTAACCCGCAATCCCTGGGACCTGGAGCGCAATCCGGGTACGTCATCGACGGGCTCAGGAGCGGCGACGTCCGCGTTTCTGTGCGCTACCTCGCTGGGCGAAGACACCGGCGGCTCCGTGCGCGGGCCCGCGGCAAACTGTGGTCTCGTGGGACTCCGGCCGTCCTGGGGACGCGTCAGCCGCTACGGCGTGGATGGGGCGAGCTGGTCCTTCGATACGATCGGTCCTATTTCTCGCACGGCGGCGGACTGCGCGGCGACTATCGGAGCGATCGCGGGCCGCGACGACAAGGACCCCTACACCTGGGACACGCCGGTGCCGGACTACGTGGCGGGCCTTACGGGGGACATCAGGGGAATCAAGGTCGGCATCGTCAAGGAGCTGCTCGATCCCGACCTGTGCGGCGTGACGGCGCAGACGCGGGACGCCGTGGTCGCCGCCGCCAACGTCATGGCCGAGCTGGGCGCCGACGTGGAAGAGGTATCGCTCCCCCTCGCCCCTCATGCCGGGCCGGTCATGCGGACCCTCACGTCTACCGAGCGCGTTAGCCTTCGTCCCGAATGGCTTAAGGAGAGGCCGCAGGATTTTCATTTCAACACCAGAGTCGCCTTCATGACCGGACACCTGATACCTTCGCAGACCTACTACAAGGCCCAGAAACTCAGGGCGATGATCAGGCGACAGGTGCTGGAGGCCCTCGAGAAGTTCGATGTCCTGGTCCAGCCTTGCTCTGCCGGGCCCGCCGGTCTGTTGGACCTGACTCCCGGCGTTCACAGCAAGGAGCAGGCAAAGGACGCCCTGACCCAGGGAATCTTCCGGGGCCTCTATAGCTTGTCCGGAACGCCTGCGCTGTCCATCTGCTGCGGCTACACGACCGACGGCGAAGGAGGGCTTCCGCTGGCGGTGCAGATCGCGGGCAGGCCCTTCGACGAGGCAACGGTGCTGCGCGTGGCCGACGCCTACGAGCAGGCGACGCCCTGGCACAACCGCAGGCCGCCGATCTAGGGATTCAGAAGGCAACCTTGACCTGCCGACAATTTGGAGTGGCCGTTAAATATCAACAGAGGAGATAACCATGAAGCTGGGCGCCATTTCAATGGCCATGCTATTGCCCGCGATGGTCACGCTGGCGGCATGTCAGTCTAGCGTGCCGTTAGAGCAATATGATCAAGATTTAAGTGAGGCCGATCAACGTGTTGAAAAATTAGAGGCCGAGGTCTCGGACCTTCACCAGGAAATCGCCGACCTCAAAAAGGACATTGACCGTCTTCGAGACAGCGTGCCGGGTTTGGCTGCGCAGGATATTCTCGGTCAGTGGAATAGTGTCATTCCGTCGTCGACAAGGTTAAGATTCGGCGCCGTAACGGTCACAGATATTTTCTATGCCGACCCTGACCCCGGGGCATCGGACCAGTTGAATAAGGCGTTCATGCGGATGGCATTAATCACCGCTATGGACTTGGTAGGCTTTGATGTTAGGTTTGCCGAACCTGACGAACAATATCGAATCCTTAATCAGTGCCTGGAATACATTATGGGCATAAACAGTGTGACCCTCGCTTGTGGGCTGGAATAACGTGGCGTGGCAATAATTGAAGTGGTATATAAGGGCCCTATGGACCCCCCAATGTCGATCTCCTGACAGTATGGACTCAATCCGGGAC
>JADFKI010000042.1 GCA_022565015.1 Chloroflexota bacterium | reverse complement strand
GAAGAATCCCCAATGAGCGATGTTATTCACGTGTAAATGCGGAGACTCGGGCGAGAGTCGGCTTAGGCCAGGGGATACATACACAGGTGCCGCTCCGACGTCATCAGAATCCCCTGAAAATGGCAGATAGAGCCGAAATCCTTACCTATTGATCTGGCCTGAATCTCTCCACCCGGCGGCCCCGGAATTTAAGCTAGCACAGACATGGGCCCCTCTTCTTCCAGCGCCGGGTGCATTTATTGGACTTTTCCTGGAAAAACGCCAACATGCCTGTGGTAAAATACCGATGCTCCAGCAAGCGAAGTACCTTGATAGAAGTGGAGGGCAAGCCATTGAAGGTCACAGATGTGAAGATGGAAGTCTATCGTTGGCCCAGACATAAGCCTATTCGAAATGGACGCTACACCTATTCGACGTCCGGCCTAAACGTCGTCAAGATAGAGACCGATGAAGGCGTGACCGGCTATGGCTATTCAGGTGGCGTTCAGGGCGCGGAAGAGATTGGCATCAGCATACTCGATTACATGAAGCAATTCGTGGTCGGCCAGGACCCTTTCGACAACGAGCGCATCTGGGACGAGCTGTGGCAGCCCAAGCTTGTCGGAAGGCGCGGCATCACCACTAGGGTGATCAGCGGCATAGACATCGCCATATGGGATATCAAGGGCAAGGTCGCGAACCGACCGGTCCATAAAATGCTCGGTGGGTTCGCGGACAAGATCCCGGTGTATATCGCGGGCGGCTACTACGAAGAAGACAAGGGTTTGGAGGACCTGGCCGAGGAGATGGAGAAGGCCGTGTCCATGGGCGCCGATGCCGTGAAAATGAAGATAGGCGGCGCGTCGATAAACGAGGACGTTGAGCGGGTCCGGGTCGTCAGAGACGCCGTGGGCCCGAACGTAAAATTGATGATGGATGCCAATTGCGCTTACCGCTACTTCGAGGCCATCGACATAGCGAAGAAGGTCGAGCGGTATGACGTCTACTGGTTCGAGGAGCCGGTAAACCCGGATGACTACGAGGGCCACAGGCTGATCAGCCGTTCCACGCACATTCCGGTCGCCACCGGAGAGAACGAGTACACGCGATACGGCTTCAGGGACCTGATTCAGAACCGGTGCGCCGCGATAATACAGCCCGATGCGCTGATAATGGGGGGCATAACGGAGTTCATGAAAGTGGCGGCACTTGCACAGGCTCATGACCTGCCCCTGGCCCCACACGGTAAGCAGGAGGTCCACATCCATCTCGTGACCGCCATTCCCAACGGACTGATCCTCGAGTACTACAGCGATTCCACGGACCCCATGTGGAACAATATGTTCAACGAACAGTTGAAAGTCGAAAACGGCTACGTGTTCGCACCCGACAGACCCGGCATAGGCTTCGAGCCCAATGAGGACGCCCTGGCTCAGTATCGCGTGGCATAGTTCACTTAAATGAAAAGCGGGGACCCGGATTAGCTCCGGTCCCCGCTTCGTTAATGCGGATCTGAAAGAGGCCCTGATGAGACCTTAAGCTTCGGAGCTCTCCCCAGCGGCGGCTTCTGCATCTTCTGCAGCCTCTTCGCCCTCTTCAAGCTCTTCGCCGACCACCTCTTCTTCAACCTCAACCCTGGGCGGTATTACTCTGGCGATCATCTCTTCGGACTCGGTGATCACCGTTACGTTGGAGTCAACTTCAATACTGCTTACGTAGACCGCCTTTTCGAAGTCATCCAGGTCCGCGACATCTACCTCTAGCGACTCAGGCATGTTCATCGGAAGGGCTTCAACGAGTAGCCTCTGTAGGGGCTGGAGGAGAGTGCCTCCCTGTCGGACCGCAGGCGCGTTCCCAATAAGCACGAGCGGCACTTCGGCGCGTATGGTCTGCGACACGTCTACCCGTATGAAATCGACATGGAGGATCGCTTCGGTAACGGGATGTCGTTGGACTTCTCGTACGAAGCAGATGTTCTCGCCATCGCCGCCGTCGATCTCAATTGAAACAGGGACGTTGGTGCCCACCTGCGGCAGCAGCCTTCGCAGCACGCCGGCCTCCACCTGAAGTGGTTGCGACTCGATACCGACGCCGTACATATGCACCGGCACCACGCCCTGGCGGCGAAGCTGCTTCACCTTCTTGCCGATGACGCTCCGCGGCGACAGCTTGACACTCTGGACATCCATTTTTTTGGCTTCTCCTGGAATTAGCGTATTCTATATTCTTGTTTGTGGCCCCGTGCGAAAGGGACAGCCAAGGTATTTTAGCACGGAATGGGCCGGACAAAACAAGGGATTATTCTGTCTCCTTAACGTCTGTGCTTATGTAGTTGATAAACGCCGACCATGCTGAGCATTAGGAGGCTAATGCGTAAAGAAAGTATCGTTCACCTCTGATACGCGATCGAAATCTAGAGTAAATAATTCTGACTTCCAAACCTGACCGTCTGCAATGACTTGCAATTCAGCCTTCACTTGACCTCTTGCGATTTCAGGGGGAATATCAAATCTCGCCCAATACCCTGCACTTTGAGGAATACGCTTTATCCCAGGTTCCTCCAGGGGAGATAATATAGTATTCTCAACTTTAAGTTCCATACCTCCATATGACATTGGCAAAGTGGCGAACAAGTCGATACCTAATTCAAGGACAGGGTCATTAACAGCATTGGGTACTCTCTCTCGTGGCCGAAAGATATAACTTCGCACTTCTGGTCTAAGCACACCTTGGACTCTCTCAGTTGAAGATGAAATCTTAACATTGCGTAAGGTGGCAACAAAAACAAAAATAGGCTGAAAAAGATACAGATAACAATTTCGCCCTAAAAATCTCCAAGCCCTTCGTGGGGTATTGACTGCCACAATTATCAATATTCCGAGCGAAAGGAAAACGGTCCTATTCGGATCGGGTGCTATCAGGTCAAACAATGTTACAAACCAAGCCCGCCAAGCCTTCAAATCATCAGCTGTACCAGGAATACCAATGATGAAATATAATAGGCTGCCAACGCTTAGGATGATGCGAATGGTTCGCCAGAACATAGCCCGATACTACCACAAGACCCTGCATGAATTAGATAATCACCAGCTTAATTTCCCCCTACGCCCCCTTCACGAAGGTGATGTGGAAGTCGGCGGCGATGTAGCTGCCGCCCCAGAGCTTGCGCCGGCCTACGTTGTCGACCGAGACGAGCCTGCCGTCGTCGACCTTGCCGCCCCATGTGACGTCGGCGTTGATGGCGGCCTCGATGCTGATGGCCCCCAGCGGGTCCATGAACGAGTCCAGCGTATCGTACGCCTCCTTCGTGTTCGACGACGATACCAGCAAGACCACCTTTAGCTCCCCCGTGAAGTCGCTGCCGGCCAACGTATCA
The DNA here is from genome assembly GCA_022565015.1 of Chloroflexota bacterium. Classification (GTDB taxonomy): domain Bacteria; phylum Chloroflexota; class Dehalococcoidia; order Lucifugimonadales; family JADFKI01; genus JADFKI01. The sequence continues at coordinate 14,430 of JADFKI010000042.1, read as the reverse complement.
GAGGCGTTACGCGACTCGAACATGACGACGGCCGAGGGGAACTCGCTTATCGAGTCAGCCGGATGGTCCAGCACCCTGAGTCCGGAGATCGTGGCCAGGAGCGTTACCAGGCCGTCCCTGGCATCGGAGATCTCGTTTGCCATCAGATACTCACCCCGACGGGGAGCTTGCGGTACTGTCCCAGGAGCATCACAACGTCCGCATCGATGCCTTCGGCTATCCTCTCCCGACCCGTCTCCGGAAATCCCGCCGCGTTGGAAAAGGCGCTGTCCTTCCTGCGCCACAGCCTCGCGGCCTGCATTATGGCGGCCTCGACGATGGGCCCGGGATGCCGATAGATATCTATCACGGCGCCTCCGCCGTGTGATGCCGCCGTAGTTCCGTTAACGCCTCGCGCAACCGTAAGCGTGTTTCCGCTATAGCTCTTCACGTAAAGCTGCTCGGAGTCGATCAGCAGGGTGTGTCCGGACTCGACGTCCGTCCGGGCGGATACCGTGACGCTGGTCGTAGTGGCGTCGGCTATCGCGTTTGCGGTCTCGCTGGCCCGTTCCAGGTGTCTCCGGTATCCCCACTCGCCCGTAATCTGCACCAGCTCACGTCCCACGGGAAAGGACGCCTTGGTACCGGCGTCGGTGTCAACCTCGATCCTGAAATATGGCCGGGCCTCCGGATTGTCGGAGTTCGTCGGGTCCGCGTTGGACGGAAGCAGCAGATAGTCTGTCGTCGCCCAGGTCGTCTCGAAGCCGCGGTCCTTGTTGTCGTCGGTCTTGAGACCGCCGGCGTCGATGCTAATCAGGTCTGGAACGAGCAACGAAACGCTTCCGTTGCCGTCGAACTTCTTCGCTGCCTTCATTGAGTAGAAATGGCGTCCGCAATAGCGGTCGATTACCCGGCTCACGGCCTCTATGAGTGCGAGCAGCCTGGTATCGTCGTCGGTTCCGGTTATGTTCAATACCCCTGAGCCCTTTAGGGTGTCGAGGGTCACGTATGCGTTAGTCATAGATGCGCCTGCCTATCAAGAAATAATTACTGCTTGCGAATGAGCGAATCCCCCCCCGCCGGCCACCTCTATCAGCGGTGCACTGGCTGCCCACTTGGGCGTAAATAGCGTTACAGGCGCATGGTCGGCGCGGGTCGCACCATTTACGGTAAGGCTATTGCCCTGTCCCGATAGGTCTGTCTCAGGACTATGAAGGCCCCACACGGGCCAATACCCCCTGAGGTTATCGGGGCGGATTCTGTTGGGCGTTATTCCAGGGGTTGCCAGCAGAGCTATTTCGAAATCATTTAAGGCCACATTCCAGACTGCGGCCTCAGCAATACGTCCGCTCATGTAGTTACCGGGAGTAGAGTCCCCCTGCCGCCCGACGGAGATACGGTCAACACCGCTAGGGGAAGAGGATGTGGTATTCGACCCCTTGGAACCGCCGTCAATGAAGACGTCCCTGCTCGTTGTGGATGCGAATACACCGCAGGCATGATGCCACGTATTGACGCTGTAGCCCGTCGTTGTAACAACGTTGACCTGCGTACCGGCCCGCACCGATGCACGCACAGGATCGCCCGCTATGCCCCCGCGCGCATGGAGAGCGGCAAGCCACTGGTCTGGGGCATCTTTATCAATAATGCTCATGAGGCCCTGATCAGCCGCCGCGTCGTCTGAGTAAAACCAGCACGCCATAGTTAAGGGATATGCGGTAACCGGGGCTGCGTCCTTCTCCATATACTCGGTGCTGGCATCATCGAATAACCGGGCCATCTAGAGTATCCCAGCCAGCTTCGCCGCCACCAGGCCAACCAGGTGTCGCTTTTGTTCTACCGAGGCCGTGCTCTTGAAAGGCTCCGGAATGGCGTTGTTGATGGCCGCTGTGTTCGCCTCGATGAACGAGACGATGGCCGTTACCGCACTTTCCACAGCGTCCGTATCCACGTTCGCCGTGTACCCGCTATTTACAAAAACCTGTTGGGCAAAGGTTCTCATCGTTTCTTTAGTTTGCGCTGCATCCAACGGCATCTCTCTACTCCCATATGATGCTGGCTATCCAGGTGCTCACCTGGGCCAGGGTCCAGCTTGTCGTCTCGAACACCAGGTCCATGACGACCTCTTTGCTCGCGCCGTTCTTTGCACCGGTTAATTCGTCGGTATCGGCATCGAGAGTAACCTTTAGCTCCTTGTACTGGTCGTTGTCGCCCGTGCTCCAGGTGACCGTCGATGTGCCCTCAGCGTTCAGCGTCGCGCCGGACGGGTCTTCTTCTATTGCAACCGCAGCCCACTTGGGATTCACCTTTGCCACGCCCGACGTCGCGTTTGCCAGCGCAAGCAGCCGGAGCTTGCCGGTGCCGGTCGGCAGACTTGGAGGCATCTGGAAGCGCAGCCTCCACGTCAAGTCCGCGCCGACGCTTGCCTCCACCCCGAGCCCCTCATCGTGTTTCGAGTTCGCCCCCGCGCCGACGTGGAAGTTCGGGAACACGCGGTCCGCCGTAACGGGAAACGCGCTATGTGGAAATATAGGCCCACCTGCCATATCTGCTCCTTGCGCTCGATCTGAATGTACGGAATTTAGCTCTTCTTCACGCCGAGGCTCACCGTGCAGCGCTGGACCGTCGATGCGCTGTCCACGTTGAACCTGAGAACGTCGCCCTTTGCAAACGTTTTCGTCCAGCCGGTTAGCGTGGTGTCCTCGTATTTGATACCGCTCGATATCGCGGGTATTGCGGCGGCTGTCATGCTGTCGGCGTCTGTGGGAGGGAAATTCGCGTACGTGTCTTTCCAGACGTCCACCTGTATGCTTCCCGTCTGGTCCGCGAACATCCGCGCCGAGGTGATTTCCCCGGCGAAGGGCATTTCGACGTCGCCCTTGATCCCGGTCGTGATCGCTGAGCCGCCGCCGTCGATGATGAAGCTGAAGCCTGCTTCGTCGTCTTCGAAGGCGACCGCTCCGGCCCCGTCGGCCTTTGCCACCTGGCCGTCGGTCGCGGCGTCTGAGGCCATGTCCTGGACGGCCAGCTCGTCCGCGCCGCCGTCGGCGTGCCGTGCCGCGTGATTCTCAGCGTGATGATCGTCCGCGGTCTTACCGCCTATGTTGGCGTGGCTGATGCCGCTCTCCACGACATCGATGTCTACCTCGTCGTTGGCTACATCATCTGTAACGGAGACCCTGCCTGAGCCAGCGTTGATCTTTTTGAGCTGCAGGTCGGTGCCCGACTTCTGCTTGAAGATTCCGACGCCGGACACGCCCACGTTCGACGCCGTGTTGGCTTCGCCGCCGTGCGTACCGTGGGACGCAGGGGCCTCGGCCTTCCACTTGCCCGCGCCGCCGTCGTACTGAAGCAGCTCGCCGTTTGCGGGCGAGTCCAGCTCATCGACGTCGCCGTGGGTCGCGGAAAACAGGTCGTGGGCCGACGACCCGCCCTCTACCGAAACGAAGGTAACGGGAGAGAGCGAAGTGCATCGCTTGAGCAGGTTGGCCGCCGTGTCTGACCAGATGTCGCCTATCTGCAATGGGTCCGACGCTACAGGGGCCGAGCCCTGTCTATAGTAGTGATGTATTTCAGGTCCGGTGTGACCGGAGCTCTGGTAGGAAGTGCTCATTTATCATCCCTGCACGCGTGCCCGAAGCCGCCGAAGCCAGTTCTTGGAATACACGACGTCGAACTGGCGGCCGCAGACCGAGCACGTGACGGTATAGCGTTTGCCCTCGGCAGGACGGTCGTGAGGCGCGCCGTACAGACGCTCCTCCGGATACCTGACACGACACTCCGGGCACTCTACGTAGCGATTCACGGAAAGCCTCCTTGTTTCCGCCCAATGCGGATCAAGCCTTCACGGCGTAGAAGTCCACGCCTTCGCCGTTGGTGTCGGCGTCTATGTAGATGTCGGCCAGCTCCATCCAGCCGACCGTCTCGAATGTGACGCTCTCGGACGCGTCCAGGCCGTCGTTTACCGTGCTATCGACGTCGGAGCCACCGACATAGATCTGGCCCGTGTTGGCCGCCTTGGCGCGTATCGTCACGGACTTTACTCGGCGCGAGCTGGACAGCGCTACTGCCGTTCCGGCCGTAGTCACGGTCGCCTCGCTGGATATTATTTGCGGACTCTCAGAAGAGGCCATGCTGGACTCCTTTCAGGGGGTAAGGGGTAAGGGGCTTGGGATAAGTATCTGACTGAACGATCATTCCTGAGGTCATCGTTTCTATCCACGAGACCTATACCCCCAACCCCTTACCCCTGGTACCCCGTCTCTCGTTAGCTACTCGGTAATATCCAGCCAGAGCACCAGCAGCACCTCGCTCGTAGTATTGGTAGTGCTGAGCTGAATGTTGCCGGCGGATGTCACGGAGGCCTCGCTGGTCAGGTCTGACGCCTCCCACGTTCTGGTGTTGGGCGTACCCTCGTTCAGGGTGAAATCGAGCTTGGCTACGCCGACGATCTTGTCGGCCGTGGCGATGCCTGCGATCGCTATGTCAGCGTTGGCGGCGGCGCCGTTGACCACCGTGAACTTCAGCACCTGGTTGTTCAGAATTCCGTCTATCTGCTCCGCGACGGGAGCTCCTCTGCTTACCATCTGTTAACCTCCTTCTATTGAGATTGAGGGTTTCGGGCATTGAAGTGTTGGGGGTAAGGGGTTGGGAACAACCAGTCCCCAGTCCCCGTCTCCCGGCGTCCCTATGCGATGCCCGTGATGTTGTACTGCAGCGCGGTATGAGTCGCCGACGAGGGCGAGCCGCTGCGCTCGGTCAACGCGTGACGGAAGCTCACGGTGACGACGGTCTGTCGCTTCTGCGTGTCGCGGTCTACGTCGATCCGCAGCTCCCTGCGGAAGCCCTGCGCCCACTGCGCGCGGTTTACGATGAGCAGCCTTCCGGTATCCGTGCCGTTCCCGGCGTCGGTCACCTTGCCGTCGGTATCTGCGAGCCTCATCTGCTCCGATACGATCACGGGAATGCCCTCGATTGCGCCCAGCATGCCCGTGAGCAGGGTCGCGTTGGGACCGAGCTTGTCCATCGTCCTGAATTGACTGACCGACTGTGCTCTGATAAACGTATTCACGTCCATGACCCATACGAGCTGGGACGGCCTTGCGCCGTACTTGCCAAGCTTCGCCCTCAGCTCGTTGAACATGTCGTCGGTGACGGCGCCCGCGTGATCGTTGGCCTGGGCGGTGTTGTCCACCAGCGGTAGGTGCAGCAGGCCGTCGTAACCGATGAGCCACTGCGCCTTGCCCGCCTCTGTCGACGAAATCGTTGCCCCATCGGAGTTGATGTTGTTGGTCGTCGTGGAGTCGGCATTCAGGATGATGTCGTCCAGCACCTCCGCCACGTTGCGGACCAGTCCTGCCCTGATCTCCGGCAGCATGGCTATAACGCCGTCCTCCTCCAGCGTGAAGGAGTACGGGACCTGCCCTACCAGCTCGTAAGCCGTCAGCGTCGTTTTGCCCGTCGCCAACGCCGTCGACGTGGTCGAGATGTTCTCGGTGCCGGGGTAGAAGCTGACATCGCCCAGCTGTCGCGGAATATCGAACGGGTTGGACGGCATGGGAAACGTGGATATCGTCGGCGCGACAAGCGTCTGCAGGTTGACGTCCATCCACAGCTCCCGCGCCTCCAGCGTCGCGACCAGCTCATCGCCGACGCCCGCCGTGGTGCTGTCCATGGCGGCGCGTGTCAGCGACTGCAGCAGAGACCTGCCGAAGCCCTCGAACTGGCCCGTCGATTTGGAATCGACCGTGTACCACGCGCGCAGCCGGTCTGCGGCAGACCGATGCGACGCCTGTATTGAGGCCGGAGTCACCGCTGAAGTGAGCAGCCGTTTGGCCTCTTCGGCGCGTTCGATCCACATCGGCCCGAAGGCCTCGCGCCTCTGCGAGTATGCGAAGCTCCTGACCAGGGCCAGGTCGAGGACGTCCATACCGGCATAGGGTCCTTCCGGTACCACCATGCTGGACTGCTCCTCGACGTACCTGGTGAGGGCGCTGCGCCTCGATGCTCGCTCACGCTGCTGGGTATCGGCGATTTCCCTCTTTATGCGCTCCGTCTCGTCCTTGAGCAGATCGACCTGCTTGGTGACCGGGTCGAACCTCTCCTTCACGAAGTCGTTGATGTCCACAAGGTCCTTCTTTATGGCTTCGATGTCACCAGATGCCATTCTTCGGCTCCTCCTTCTTTGCTCTTGCCTTTTGTGCTGTCGGTCCGATTCCGAGCTAAGACCTGATCAGCGCCGCCTTTACCGACTCGGCCAACTCCCGAATCTCCGACCAGTCGTACTCATCTAGCTCCTCACCTGAGCTCCCTTCTTGCACGCTCCAGCTCTTCTCCTCGAGAAACGAGCCGAGGATCCTGATATGGGCCTCACGAAGTGCGTCCGGGTCTGCGGGGACCGATACGATCGACCACTCCAGCAGGTCGGACTTTGTGTCTCGCCAGCGCCCGTCCCCTATCGGAACGCTTTCGACGGGAATCCAGCTTATGGACGCCGCCCGAAGAAAGCCCTTGTCCCAGGCGTTCTTGACCCTCTGAGCGAAGGGGTCGTCGTCCAGGAACTCGAACTCCGCGATGATCTGACCGTCCTGGGAGCGATTGAGCTTGAGGGTGCGGCCGATGGGAAGCCCGCCGGACGGAGAACGCCCCATGGAATCGTGGGCCCACATGACGACCGGGTTGCGGAGATAGTTCTCCGTGGAAAGCCCCTCAAACTCCAGGTCGGGCGGCTGCCGGACCTTCTCGTTTGCGGCGATTGTCGCTTCATAGCGGTTCTTGCCGAGGGCCCTGGTCTTGACTATGTTCATCGGCATGGATCGCACCGACTTGTCCATTCATTCCTCCGTTACGTGGGGTACAGATACCGGGGTTTAGGGTTGGGGGTAAGGACCCTTCCCAAATTTCTGAATCGCGAAAATGTGTGAAACTTCCAGATGCCCGTCGATCGCCAAATAAAAAACCCCCGATGGGGCCTTGGTTGGCCGCGCTATCGGGGGCTTCATCACCCTCAGGTGGGCTCCGTCACGGAGCATATTCAGTTGCTGTTAATCTAAGTTAGCACGCATGTTCTTATCTGTCAATAGGGTCCTATGTTCGACCTGAGATCAGCTGTCTGAAGCCATATGATAGACTATTCCTCTATGTGCCCATGGCTATGGACGTGAAGATGAATAAAGAAAACCCTTTCAGCAGGGTAAGGGTCATCGTAGCCCTGTTTTCGGTGGCCGCCGCCGTCGGTCTGGGGCTTCTGACGCCCGATCCGAGACCCAGCGCAGCCTCCAACGCGATAATACTCGGATTCACCGTAGCGCTAATGATGGCCATGGCCACTGTGTTCGCCATGATACCGGCGCCGCCCGACGCTCGAAGACTGTTACGGGCGCGGGTTTTTCGCCGCAGCAGCCAGCCAGAAAACGGTTCGGACGCTGAACGTCGCCAAGCTGAAAGGTACACAGGCTTCGGCCACCCGGTCTTCACCCGACCGTTGCCGGCGCCGGACGACAGGGCAAGGGAAGGCTAGATCCGCTGCGCCCCGGTGTCACCTCGGCCGGGCCTCGTCTTGCCTGCCAAGCTCTTCCAGCGACACGATCTTCACGTGGGTCTCGCCGTGGTGCTTTGTGCGCAGTATCAGATGGCCGTCCTTGACCTCCGCCATCTTCAGCCCGTCGTGGTCGCAGCGTATCGCCTGTAAGTGCATCGCCATCAGCGCCTCCTTAATTTTTCCCTGTTCTCGTAACCTGGTCTTCGTACCCTCCGATATGAGTATCGGTCCGAATCATCGGACTCCGAAGATATTCCCTATCGGAGTCGGAGAGTCCGATGCGTCGGACCATACCCCTGTCCCTAGCCTCCATCACCCTCTGAATCTCCCCCTTAAAAAGGGGGAGACCAAGAGGGGGTCGAGTCCCGACGCGTCGGGGAAATAATTCCTCTTAGGAGTCGGGCGACCCCCCACCCAGCGGCGGAAGGTTCATCTCTTGTCGGACCTCGTCCACCGTCATGATGCCCGAGGACACGTACTGCTGCCTGCGCGACGCCAGGTCGTTCTCGCTCTCTCGTAAGGCCTGCACCTGGCTCAGATCGAACTCGACGAACAGCGATGGGTCTCCGAAATTCGGCAAGAGCATGTGCTGTACCTTCTCCTGATAGAAGGCAAGCTGAGAGGATATCGTGTCCTCCCAGAACACGCGTCGGGCAGTCTGGAAGTTGGAAAACGTGGTGCGCTCCAGGTCTCCCATCATCACCTTGGGCACGCCGTATACGCGGGCGATGTCCTCCAGGCTCCAGCGCAGGCTCTGTATGTACTCCATGTCGCGGGGGCTGAAGCCCAGGTTGCTGGCCTTCATGCCTGGACTCAAGAGCGCCGGTCGCCTCGTCTTCTGCACGCCCCGGAAGCGAGACTCCCAGCGTTCGTAGAAGCTCTGCACCTCTGCGTCCGTTGGGGCGTCCGTCGTCTCGATGATCAGGCCCGGTGTGGAGTCGTTCATCAGCAGGTGTCTATTGGCGCGCAAGGCGTCCATGCCCATGTCTGCCGAAAGCCTCAGCGGCGCGATGGGCGAGAGCCCGGCGTATTCGTCCAGAGGGTTGAAGTACTTTATCCAGACGACGTCCTCCGGCACGTACGGCACGAGCTGCTGCCCCTGGCCTACGAAAACGAACCCTTTTACGTACCGGTCCGGGTCGGGCACGACCCTCATCCTGTCCGAACGTAGCGGCCATATCTCAACGACCTGGCCCGCCTGGTCCCGCTCGAGCCCCCAAAAGGCGGACCCCCACAGCCCTAGATAGGTCTCCGTCGCCCGCCACAGGTCGCTCCTCGTCCAGAACGGATTGGGCGCGTCCAGCAGTCGTTGGGCGGGATGGTCCTTGCCAACGGGCTCCGCGGAATCTACGGCCCTAGCCCCAAGCGACCCCAACCCCTGATCCCTGACCCCCAAGGAGGCGGGTCTTGGGTCGCCGTTCCCACGTCGGAATACCTTTAGGGGAACTCGTGCCACCGAGTCCTGCCTCAGCTTGACGGCGGCGTACACGAGCGCCGACCTGGGATAATACTCTCCGTAGGTCAGGGGCATCCAGTCCTGGCCCACGCCCAACGTCCTGTCCAGCTCGCTGCTGAGGACGGGTGCGAGGCGATTGTCCCTGCTGTGAAGCCTCAGGGCATGACCCGCCCCTGACGCCAGACTCGTTAGTGACTGCATCAGACCCATATCTTGACTCCTCCTTGGGGCGCCGCGAACGTCATCGCCAGCGCGTCCGCCTCATCCGGCGACCTGTTCAGCTTTTCCTTGCTTTGCAGACTTATTCGACCGTCGCTCTCGAACTGGTATTCACGGCTCGAGACCTGTCCGATCAGCGCGGCGTCGTTATCCGTGCTCATGTCCTCCGAAAGGTACTGCTTGCGCATGAGCCACCACACCTCCGTGGTTCGATTAGCATAGTGAGTGCTGTCGTGCGCCCTCTGTCCCGCAATGAACGGCACCAGCCTGGTCCTTTCCAGCTTTAGCTCCCGGAGCCTGTCAACGACGCCCGCGCCGATGCCCGTGTCGTCCACTACGAGCACATCAACCTTGTTCTCATCGCAATAGGCCTTCAGGAAGCCCGAGATGGCCATCGTGTCGTGACCCCTGACGCGCCAGATGATCTTCGCCACGGGCCCCTGCCTGCGAACGACAACCGTCTTGTCGTGGCCGAACCTCGCCACGTCGCACGCCAGAATCACCGGACCCTCGGGCTCCATCTCTCGTTTCGCCGCCTCGGTGGCCGCCCACAAGGGCACCACGATCAGGTCCAGGTTTTCTGGGAACTCGCCCAGCACCGAGCCGATGTACATGGGCGTATCCTCGCCCCAGTCCTCCTTTCGGTCCTCGATGTCCTGAGTCGTGATCATGCCGGGCACGACGATCCTATTCGCCTTGATGTTGGGCGTGTCGAAGGCGCTGATCTGAATCGTCTTATACAGGTGCCTCTGCGAATGGTGCGAGTCGTAGAATGTGCCCGAGGGCTTGAAGGGATTGCCGGTCATCAAGAGCCTGGTCGGATTTAGCCGGCGGACGGCGTCGATGTATGACTGGTGCACGGCGTGGGCCTCGGTGATCACGACCAGCAGATTGGGTGAGTGAAAGCCCTGAATGTTGAAGGGCGAGTCCGACGTAAAGCCCAGCGCGAAGGTCTGGTCGTCGATCTGGTAGCGAGACGTGCGATACATGTGGCCGCCGAGCTGGTCTTGCGCCTGGATGTAGGCGTACCTGATCTCGTTCCATACGATGTCGTCGACCTGACGAGATGTCGGGCCCGTGACGATGGCCTTGGCGGGATACCTTGAATGCACCCACCACAGAACGGCACGCGCCGAAGCCCAGTCCTTGCCGGAGCCGTTGCATCCCACTACGGAGACCCGCCTGTGGTCTTTCACGGCCCTCAGTATCTCGACCTGCTTGTCGTATGGCTTCTCCTTGAGCACCTCCGTCACGAACCTCACCGGGTCCTGGAAATTTTCTGATTCCGGCCTCGAAGGTGAGGCCTCAGCTCTACCCTTGGCGGGTTTTTTTGGCTTTGGCATATTGTTCTATGGGTGTCTCCATACGTCGACCGAATATCAGCAATTCAGGACGACTCTTTCGTGATTCATCTTCAATAGCTCGTGGTCGCCGATGAAATAGATGGCCCGGCCGCGGCTGTGTGGTGAGGCTAGCGTACTCTGGTCGAGTTCTCTTTGCCTGACGTGACCTTACGCGCCAACCCACGGGCAAGTCGCACGCTTAGCTGGCTGAACATTGAGGAATGGCCGCGGCCGGAGCCAAAAAGAAAGGGACGGCCGTCGCGGGGTCCGTCCCTCGTATCTTCTATACTAGAACGTATGTCTTAGATTGTCAAGCGAAGCCTGGATCAATTATCGTGTAGACTACCAACTCGCCGTTAATCAGGTTCTTGAACAGGATAGTAAACGGCGGTCCATATACGATTTTAAACAGATCATCTTCGGTGGGGAATTCAAAAACGACTTCGTAGTCAACCGCAGGATTCTCAGCGATGTAGAGAATCTGCTCCCACAATCCCGTCACGCCCGCTGTGCTGGTCAAGTTTGCATAATATTCTTCCGCGTCGCCGACAAATCTGACAAACCCCGCATTATAGTCCGATTCCACTCAATATTCGCCTTCGAGCCTTTTCTGAAGGTCCAGCCGCGTAACAACAGTTCCGGAACCTTCCTCCCGTTCAGCACGAACCCCTTTTATTGCTGATGCATAGATCTTGCGGTAAGCTTCGTCGTCGATGAACTCAGGTCTTGGCGATCGTTCCAGCTCGTTAAAGAAGTCCATGGCGAGTTCGTCGTCAATTCTTACCTCCCGTAGACTTTCTTCAGATTCAAGCATCCATGTGAGGAATGCCTTAGCCGGTATATCACGTATTTGAATTGGCTGCTGCCAACCAAGGGGCACAACCTTCATTTCGTATACGACGTCTAATAGTTCTTTGGTGTCATATTGACGATAGGAGTCAGCGACTTGCCTGAACGATTGTATGAACAACTCGTTTCCCAATGCCTTGAGTCGCTTTTCGTAACGTACCGCTGCCGAAAGCCCAGAAGCGGTCAATTTTATCTCCCCTCTTGAGCTTGGTGGGACCTCGAGAAAACCCATCCAACTGAGCTCTCCCCATGTGTCATACAACTCTGGTGTAAATGGTCCGTACGAATATCTGTAAAAGCTGAAATTAAGGGCTTTAAACTGTTGAGAAAGGAGATCATGCGTCGCCAGGAACATTAGCTTTGCGACCTTTAGACGGTCTCCTATAGTGCCGTCTGAACGGGCACAATAATTCAACAACACAAGTGATAGCATTGCATCGTTAAGTCGATCTCGCTGTGTTCTTATCTGCCTCATGGCCTGCTCCCTTCTTCTGCGCCTATACTATATTTCGCACAGAATCGCTGTCAAATATCGGAACGGTTATTATTACTCATATTACGATTATGGCAATATAGTGGCTCCTCATTGATAGTCAGCCAATTCGAGCTGTTGGGCATCGACGCATATACCCATTTTGCCACGTCTATTTACATTTCGGGTACAGAAATATTCAAGTGTTCTATAAATAGAAGATTTAACGATACCATTCCGATATGTTCTGAATGATAGAGTCATCGACTGAAAACATTGCGTTTAGAGTGCGTGTTAACGCTCCGAATGAATATCATCGCCCAATCTCCGCCAGCGCGTTTTCGATGACCTCGCGGTGCTCCGGGCGGATGACGGGCCGGAGAAGCCTGGCGGTCTCGACGTAGAGGCGCAACCCTGCCAGGCCCTGCGTCCTGAACGAGGGCTCGTCGGTCGGGCCGGCTTCGAAGCCCGACGACAGCCGGAACCACTTCGTCCATTCCGACTCGCAGCCCGCGGTTTCCTGGGCCTGCCTGAAGAACGTGTTCTCGCTCTCTATCAGCACGCCGCGTCGCACGACCAGCGCCCTGGCCAGTCCCAGATTCAACCCCAGGTTGCCGTACTGCACCGTCGACTCATCGCCGCGTGACAGGCCCGAGAGCACCTTGTGTACCACCTCGGCATAGCCCATCAGCGAGAAGCTGGCGTACTCGTCGGCATCCCTCTGCAGCGAGGCCCAATCGAAACGCACGGCCTCTGTTTTCAGGTCCGCGATTGCGCCGGTCGCGTCGAGGAGGACGCGCATCTGACGTAATCCGGGCACGGCGTAGATCGCCAGCTCCGGCCTCGCCAGCTCGTCCACCTTCTGCTCGATCGTCGTCTGGGTGACGCTGACCAGGTGGCCGTCGCGGATCTGCAGGCTGTACTCTTCGGCGCTCGTCTTTGGCGCTGAACGCGCGAACCTCAGCAGATCGACGTCACTGTGGGTCGCGGCATCTCCCCTGGCGTAGCTGTCGGCGAGACACACCCCGACGGTATCATCGCCGCTCAGCTCCTCCACCATGACGAGGAGAAGACGCTCAATACCCGGAGGCAATTTGCTTTTCACGTGGCGTAGCTTACCAGACGGGCCGAAGACCGCGCTGCCTAGCTAGTGGCGACACCCGGCCAATCCTCGTGCGACCTAGGAGTCGGGCTGAAGATGTGCCCGCAGCGTCGGCACCGGTAGCAGGTATGGTCGTCGGGGCGCAGCTTCTGCAGCTCCACGACGCTGACGGTCCCGCAGCTCGGGCAAATTACCCCGGAGTGCTGGTCGACGTCACCATCGGCCAGGGCCGCCTCGGGCCGCGCGCCGATTGGAAGGATGCGGGGACCGGGGAAGACCACGGCGGGCCGGTTGCCGCACTGGACGCAGTGGACGTCGTCGCCGTATGTCGTGTCCACGTCTCCGCTGCACCGGGGGCAGGCCTTGAAGAGTATCAATTTCGTCCGGCTCCTGGACTTTAATCCATGATCTGATATAAGCTTCTGACGAATAACTTTCGTCAGATATTGGGCGCGCACTGCTAAAGGTGATCAATCATCCGGGTGGGAAGCGAATTACCGTGACGAATTAAATTATACGGTTATAGAACATATGTGTCAATATCGTCCCCCAGGCCATGCTGCCGATTCAAATGTGTTTTAGGAAAAGATCCAACTCGAGAGGACCAGGTGAGTAGCAGTCAGAGGCCGTTCTCGGAGCTTGCCGACATGGTCAGGCAGGCCCGGCTGCGCAGGCGAATGTCCCAACGGCGGCTCTCGAGCGCCCTGGGCATGAGCGAGGGCTACGTCGGCCATCTGGAGGGCGGACGCACGAGGCCGACGGTGGGCACGCTGAAGGCCATCGCATCAGTCCTGGCCCTGCCCTACGGTCGGCTCGCGCTGGCCGCCGGATACATCACGTCCGAGGAATACGACAACCCCCTGGACGAGAGTCAGCTGGCCCGCCTAAATGAGGTCAACGATCTTACCGATGAAGAGTGGGAGTCGGTACGGGACTTCGCTCGATACATACGCAGCAGGCGTCACGAGGAGAACGGACCGTAGTCGGGCTCCGGCAGGTCCAGCGGCACCTCGCCACCCCCCGAGGTAATGGTCCTGACGAGCTGGGCCTTCTCCTCGGGAATGGCCAGCTCGCCCGGGTCGTAACGCCACCCTTGTGGCCCGCCCAGGAACCAGGCGGCAAACTCCTCCGCCTGCCTCTCGGCCTTCGCGTGGTTCACCCACTGCCACGACGAAAAGTAAAAGCTCGTTCCGACGTGAAGCATATGGTGCCCGACGGCGTGCGCGACGAGCCAACGGAACCACGGCCGGGTAAGTCCCGGGCGGACGCCTATGACCCCTTCGATTATCGCCTCCTTTACCCTGCCCTGGAAGGGAAAGGTAACGACCTCAAGGCCCAGGCTGGATACGACCAGCTTGATGTCCACGGGGAGACTCAATTCGTAGCGGTGCCATAGCTCGGCGGCCCTCAGCTTTGCGTGCAAACCCTGCCTCATCTATACAGAACGTATGTTCTCTATTGTGCCCATGA
>JADFKI010000266.1 GCA_022565015.1 Chloroflexota bacterium | reverse complement strand
GGAGCGCCGAGCACTCGACGTCGGCCTATCCATCGCGGGAAGAGTTCATGGAGGCTTGCGTGCCCATCGTTCGCGACGAGATAAGACGGCTCGTGGACATCGGCGTGGACGCCATACAGCTCGACGACCCCTGGCTGGCACTGCTGGTGGACCCGGACTACAGGGCTCGCGAGGGCATATCGGATATCGACCACGAGATCGAGATGTGCGTCAAGGGCGTAAACGGCGCCGTCGAAGGTATTGATGACGCCTTCATAAGCGTCCACATGTGTCACGCCCACTTCAATCGCCGTCACAGCACCAGCGGCGCATACGACCTCATCATTGACGCGCTTGGCGATATGAACGTGGACCGCTTCGCCATGGAGTTCGCGACGCCCGACGCCGGTGGCGTGGAGGTCCTCAAGCGATTTCCCAGGGACAAGATACTCGGCCTCGGCGTTGTGGACCACACCGACACCCACGTCGAGACGCCGGAGGAGATCGTCGCTCGTGTCGAAAAGGCGATGGAGTTCGTGCCAGAGGAGCGGCTAACGCTGAATCCCGACTGCGGCTTCTCGCCGTCCAGCGCTAACCCCATGGACCTTGACGAGGCCTATCTGAAGCTCAAGGCCCTGTGCCGGGGCGCAGAGCTGCTGCGACTCAAGTATTCCTGAGCCCGGTTCTGCGACGCGAGCCGCCTGACCTTCACCTGCCTGTGAATTCAAGCTGCCGTTCAAGGCGATGCCGCAACCTGCCTCTCTGTTTGGGGTGTACAATCCATCCCGCTCTACATCCGTGACCAGGGGCAGAACGACGCCATGAAGCCAAAGAATTGATCGGACGGACCACCGCATCCCAGCTGCTGCGCTCCTTTCGTCTGCCGAACTTCCGGATGATGTGGTTCTCCGACGCCACGGCGAGCTCCGCCGAGCAGATGGAGTTTCTCGTTCTGGCGTGGTTCGTCCTGACGGAGACGAACTCCCCGTTCCTGGTGGGCCTCTTCGCGGCGCTGAGGTTCACCGGCACGCTGCTCTCGCCCTACTACGGCATCCTGGTCGACCGCTACGACCGCAAGCGCCTGCTTGCCGGAGCCCGCATGGTCTTTGCCGTAGCCGCCTTGCTGGTCATGTTTCTGTCCGCGACGGACCAGCTTCAGGTGTGGCACGTCTTCGTGCTCGTAGCGGTCGTAGGCATGGGCAGGTCCTTCGACAACGTGACGCGGCAGACCATGATCGCGGACATCGTCGACCGCCGGGACCTGTCCAACGCCATAGCCCTGACTCGCAACGGACGCGACGCCACACAGATCGTCGGCCCGGTCATCGGCGGGATCATGCTGGGTCGGCTGGGAATGTCGTGGACCTACGCGCTGATCGCGGCCCTGTATGCCGTCGGGGCGTTGTTCGCGTCTCGATTGAGCCTGCCGGCCAGGACTCCAATCGGCAGGCGGTCGATCATCGGCGACCTGGCGCAGACGGGAAGGTACGTCAGGAGAGAGGAGGTCATACTTGCGCTGCTCCTTTTGGCGTTCATCGTGAACCTCACCGGCTTTCCCTTGAACCTGGGACTCATGCCGGTGTTTGCCCGCGACGTTCTTGGCACGGACTCGGCAGGGCTCGGGCAGCTCCTTGGCGCATACGCCATCGGTGGATTCCTGGGCTCCATGACGATCGCAGGGCTTTCGAGAATGAGGAGGCCGGGTAAGGTCATGCTTACGGCGTCGATAGCATGGCACGCCTGTATAATCTTGGTGTCGCAGATGAAGTGGTTCGGCCCGTCTGTCGGTCTGCTGCTGGTGATCGGCGTGGCCCAGTCCTTCGCGATGGTCACGATGTCGGTGCTGCTTCTGGCCGCGACCTCCCCCGAGCTGCGAGGCAGGGTCATGGGCCTGCGCTCCCTGGCCGTCTACGGGCTGCCCATCGGACTGCTGGTCTCCGGAGCAGTGGCGGAGAGGTTTGGCGTGCCGGTGGCCTTCCTCATAAACGGCGGACTGGGCATCATACTGACCGCCGCCATCGCGACCCGGCTGAGAGGGCTATGGCGGGCGTCGTGAGGGTGTAAATGCCCCTCGTGAATGGGCTTTCGCGGGTGTACAATGTTGCATCATGTCGGAGCTAAGCGCCCTTTTTCATCTAGCGCTCACGTGCTCCGAGGTCGAGCGGTTTAGGGGGAGAGGCTTTACACTCTTTCTGTTTATTCTCCCCGGGCAATGTGAAAAGAAAAATACTCCTACGCTCTGGAATTTTGGGGTGGAGCGGGGACACTGCAAGATGGTTGGTAATTGGAAAAGACGGTAATCACGGCCAAGGGTCTAACCAAGAAATACGGTGAGTTCGTCGCCGTGGACGGCATCGACTTCGCAATTCAGAGCGGCGAGTGCTTTGGTTTTCTCGGGCCCAACGGCGCCGGCAAGACCAGCATCATGAAGATGCTGACGTGCATATCTCCCGTCACCGAGGGCGAGCTGGTCGTCGACGGCCGGGACGTGCGCCGCGAACAACGGGCCATAAAGATGGGACTGGGCGTCGTCTCACAGGCAGACAGCCTGGACCCCGACCTCACCGTCTTCCAGAATCTCGTCTCCTACGGGCGCTACTTTAATTTGCCGGCGGATGTCGGTCGACAGCGGGCCTCCGAGGCCCTGGAGCTCTTTCAGCTGGCCGAAAGGTCCCACCAGAAGCCCGACGAGCTCTCCGGCGGCATGAGGCGCAGGCTGCTCATCGCCCGCGCCCTGCTTCACGACCCCAATATTCTGGTGCTGGACGAGCCCACCACCGGCCTTGACCCGCAAACTCGGCTGCTCGTCTGGGAGAGGCTGGTGCAGTTTAAGGACCGTGGCGTAACCATACTGCTGACGACCCACTACATGGAGGAGGCCGCGTACCTTTGCGACAGGCTCGTCGTCATGGACCGGGGCGCCATCCTCGTGGAGGGCCCTCCCAGGGACCTCATCCGAAGCCATGTCGGCGAGAACGTCCTGGAGATGCAGGTGTCGCTATCGGAGAAGCAGGCCGTCGTGGACTCCCTTTCCGAGAGGGGAATCGACTTCGAGGACAGGGGCGACTCCCTCTTCTTCTACGGCAACAACGTCGACGGACTCGAAGAGGATACGTCCTTCGCCGAATATCGGCTGGTCAGGCGTCCGGCGAATCTGGAGGACGTATTCCTCCGGCTGACCGGCAGGGGACTGCGCGAGGAATGAGTACGCTGGTGGAGAGTTTCCAGACGACGAGGGTATGGGGCGGATTCCGCGTCTGGCAGAGAAACCGGGATGCCTTCGTTCGGGCCTGGAAGCTGGAGATCGGCGGGCTTGCCATCGAGCCGTTCATAATGCTCATCGCCGTCGGCTTCGGGCTTGGCTCCTACGTGCAGCAGATCGACGGCCGGAGCTACGCCGAGTTCCTTGCGCCGGGGGTGTTGGCCAGCTATGCCATGTTCCACGCGACGTTCGACAGCACCTACGGGTCCTACCTCAGGATGGAGACCCACCATGTGTACGACGCCATGCTCTATACGCCCCTGGAGCCGGCGGACATCGTGATGGGAGAGGTTATGTGGGGCGCGACACGCGGCGCCATCTCCGCCATGGCGGTGCTGTCGGTTGCGACGATCTTCGGTCTGGTGGGCTCGCCGATGGCTATTCTGGCAATACCGTTTGCGTACCTCATAGGCTTGGCCTTCGGGGCGATCGCCATGGTCGTTACGTCCACCGCCAACACAATAGGCTCGATCAACAACTTCTTCACGCTCTTCATTCTGCCCATGTTCTGGGCCAGTGGTGTGTTCTTTCCGCTGGAGAGGCTGCCGGAGATCGTTCAGAAGCTCGCGTGGATTCTGCCGCTTACACCGGCTGCCGCCATGGTCCGCGGCCTCGTCTCCGGGGATCTTTCGTGGTGGATGCTTGCGTGGACTGCGGAGGTTGCGGCCTATTTCATTGCGGCCTTATTGCTGGCCTCGTGGTTCATGCGGCGTCGGCTGATAAAGTAGGTGGAGCGCACCGAAGTGGCGCGTGGTGATACAATCGCCTGCGTGGGCCTACATGGCGTTAATAACCGAATAAACGGCGGCCCAACGGGTCGCCTTTCAAGTGATAGGAATGAGATTAACAGTAGGGGAACGAAAATGAACTTTAGCGGAGACGCGGACGATATATACAGGTCACTGGGGGTGGACCCGGCGATTATCGCCTCCGGCAACACCACTGCGTACGGCGGAAGCAAGCTGCGCCCCGAAGTCTTCGATGCCATGAACAAGGCCTCAAACGTAATGGTCAACATGGACCAGCTGAACCGGCAGGCGGGCAAGATCATCGCGGAGATCACAGGCGCGGAGGCTGGATTCGTTGCCAGCGGATCGGCGGGCGGGCTGGTCATGCAGGCCGCCGCCGTCATAGCGGGCAGCGACCCTAAGAAGATGCGTCAGCTGCCGGACACTAACGGGCTCAAGAACGAGATCATCATCCACAGGAGCCACCGCTTTCCCTACGACCAGTGCTATCGCTCGGTCGGGGCCAAGTTCGTCGAGATCGGCGACGGACGGCGCTGCTATCCCTGGGAGCTCGAGGCGGCCTTTACCGAGAACACGGCAGCCGTAGCGTACCTGTTCTCGAACTTCCTCACACGTCGCGCCATGCCGTTTCCGGAGCTGTGCGACATCGCTCACGCTCACGGTGTCCCGGTTATCGTCGACGCCGCGTCTTTCGTACCGCCCAGGTCGAACCTGCGCAGGTTCACGGCCGAGGGCGCGGACATGGTCGTTTACAGCGGCGGCAAGGCGATACGCGGCCCGCAGGGCACGGGCATCCTATGCGGCCGGGAGGACCTCATCGAGGCGGCGTTCGCCAACGCCTCGCCGCACCAGTTCATAGGCCGCGGCATGAAGGTCGCCAAGGAAGAGATAATCGGCCTGCTTCAGGCTCTGGATATCTTCGTCAACGAGGACGAAGAGGCCGAGATGAAGCGCTTTAGCGAGATGTGCCAGCAGGTGGTGGACGCCCTCATAGAGGTACCGGGCCTGG
>JADFKI010000041.1 GCA_022565015.1 Chloroflexota bacterium | reverse complement strand
GCAGCGCGTGGAGTTGGCCGACTACAGCGATTACGCCGATCAGAGAATGTTAAGCAGAACAACTCTGGCTGACGCCCGGCACCAGGAGGGCCGCATGGATGAGGCGGAGGTGTTGTTCCGAGAGGCCGAGGACATGCAAAAGGACTTTCAGCCCGAATATCACTTGCTCTACTCCCTTGCAGGTTTTCGGTACTGCGACCTGCTGTTGGCCCAGGGAAAGCACGATGAAGTATTGCGAAGGGCGGAGAAGTTATTTGAGTGGCGAATCCCCGCAGGCCCACTATTGGATATTGCTTTTGACCACCTATCTCTGGGTCGGGCGCACATGCTACAGGCTCAAAAAGAGGATTCAGACGATTTCTCCCAGGCGACTGAGCACTTGGACCAGGCCGTCGAGGGACTCCGCGATGCGGGTCAGCAAGACGAGCTACCTCGCGGTCTGCTGGCGCGGGCCGAGTTGCGCAGGGCGCAGGAAGACTTCGAGCCGGCGCAGCGAGACCTAGACGAAGCCTTCGACATCGCCGAGCGTGGTGGCATGGGGCTGCATCTTGCTGACTGCCACCTGGGGTACGCGCGGCTGCATCTGGCTATGGGCGATAAGCCCAAGGCTCGAGAGAACCTGGATACTGCCAAGGAGATGATAGAACAAATGGGCTACCACCGGCGTGATAGCGATGTCGAGAGGCTGGAGGGCGAGCTCGGGTGATGGCGTTCGAGGCGGTGATTTTTGACTGCGACGGGGTGCTGGTGGACAGCGAACCTATCGCCAACCGGGTGTTCGCCGAGGCGCTGACAGACATCGGCCTGCCGACCACATACGAGCAGGCGGTCGATGATTTCATGGGCCTGTCCATGACTGCATGCCTGCAAAAAGTCGCCCAACGGCTTGGAACGGCAATGCCACAAGATTTCCTGGCCGACCTGACGGAGCGCACGTACAAGGCCTTCAAGAACGAGTTGCAGCCCGTCGCCGGAATCGTCGATGCGCTGGAAGAGATATCCCTGCCCATGTGCGTGGCCTCCAGCGGCGAGGTCTCCAAGATGAGGTTCACCCTCGGGCTTACGGGGCTACTTCCCAGGTTCGACGGACGCCTGTTCAGCGCAACTCAGGTCGCGCGCGGCAAGCCTCACCCGGATATCTTCTTGCATGCAGCGAAGGGTATCGGGGCTTCGCCGGAGCGATGCGTGGTCGTTGAAGACAGCGTTCCCGGCGTCCGGGGAGGCGTCTCGGCGAGCATGGCCGTGCTCGGATTCGCCGGCGGCCTCACGCCCGCAGCAGAGCTCACGAAGGCCGGCGCGACTGTCTTTTTCGACATGGCCGAGCTTCCGGGGCTCCTCCAGTCAGGGTTTTAACGGCACAAGAATGAGCCCATATCTATTACTGATTGGGTCTTCTACTCGATATCGCAACACCCAACACTTATACAATGTACATCAAAAGGACAAGACTTGTTCAAGACTTTACCTGGAACTATTCAAGATCCGGGGCAACAACCCTCAGCCAACCAGTATCATGTGGACCTCTCCAGGACCGTGGACGCCCGTGATAAGCTGGTATTCGATGTCCGCGGACCGGCTGGGTCCCGTGATGAGGTTCATGTAGCTCCCGAGGTTTTCATGGAAAAACTCGCGGCGTTGAAGCGTGAACAGCTCGTCCAGACTCGGCAGCACCTGCCCCTTTTCGACGACCGCGACGTGCGCCGGAGGCAGCAGCGAGACCAGCCGGCTGAGGCCCTTTCGAGGTAGAAGCACGCAGGTGCCCGTCTCGGCGATGGCGTAGTCGACGCCCGTGATGCCCATATCGGCGTCGATGGCCTGCTGGCGAAGTTTTTCCCGACGCCTATCACGCTCGTCATTGTCGGTCGCGTCGCCTATCGCCATGACATCGAGGCCTATGCCGCTGCCGTCCAGCAGGGCTTCCAGCCCCATGCCTTCGAGTACGGGGTGAGTGGACCGAAGGATGGAGCGGGCCTCGAGGTCGCGTGCAATCTCCGCGATACGGTTCGCGGCTGCGTGCGGGTCTGTCACCCTGACGACCTTCCAGCCGCCCTGCTCTGCCGATTGCTCGAGCCCGTCGAAGAGCTCGTCCGCCCTGGCGGCCATCTCATCTTGAATGGCCTTCGCGCGGTCTTCGACCTGGTCCCTGGAAAGGGTTATGTGCGAGGCGTCGTCAGAGGTCGGCGGCTGACCCTGCTCTCGACCCAGAGCGCGGCGCACGTTTTGAAGGAACGAGTCTCTGGATGTCATGCTCTCCGCGCTCAACCCGTGTCGTCGCTGCGCCATCGCTTGCGGAACGGTTTTTTAGCCATGGCTGGAAGCGTGCGGTATTTTGTCCAGCCCGATAGCGGCGGAGGCAGTCTCCTCATCGTCCCGTCACGGACGAAGGGCATCTGCAACAGTCGCGCGAGGCCGCCGGCGACGCGAAGCGCGAAGGTGCTCGACAGCGAAAGGCGCCATCCTTTGAAGGCCATCCTCTCAAGAAAAGACGAGCTCTTGTGCTCGGGGTCGTTTCCCCCTTCGGCGAGCTGGTTCCGGAGGTAGAGCAGCATTCGCGGAATATTGATCTTCACGGGACACGCCTCGCGGCAGGCCCCGCAGAGGGTCGACGCGTAGGGCAGGTCCTTGGCGTCGGAAAGATTCGTCATCACCGGCGAAATTATGGCCCCGATGGGCCCCGGGTACACCCACCCGTATGCGTGGCCTCCCACCTTGCGGTAGACGGGGCATGCGTTGAGACACGCCCCGCACTTTAGGCAGTAGAGGGCCTCGCGCAACTGGGGATCGGCCAGAAGCCTGGAGCGCCCGTTGTCGACGATGACGAGGTGGAACTCTTCGGGGCCGTCCTCATCATCGGCGGCCCTCGGTCCAGTCACTGTCGTGACGTAGCTCGTTATTCGCTGGCCTGTCGCCGAGCGAATCAGGAGGCGCAAGAATATCGCCATGTCCTCCATCGAAGGCACGATCTTCTCCATGCCGGTGATCGCGACGTGGACCTTTGGCATGGAGGTGCACATGCGGCCGTTGCCCTCGTTGGTGACCAGCACCAGCGTGCCCGTCTCGGCGACGATGAAGTTGGCGCCCGTAATGCCCATTTCGGCCTGGATGAACTTCTCGCGCAGCTGGCCCCTGGCCTCACGCGCCAGGTCGTCGATCTCATCGTATCTGGGTGTGCCGAGCTTTTCCTGGAACAGGTCGGACACGTCCTCGCGGGACTTGTGGATGGCCGGAGCGATTATGTGAAACGGGGTCTCGTCGGCCAGCTGGATGATGTATTCGCCCAGGTCCGTCTCGACAGGCTCGATTCCCTCTCGCTCCAACCGCTCGTTGAGGCCCATCTCCTCCGAGACCATGGACTTGCCCTTGATGGCGATCTTGACGCCTCTGGACTTGGCCAGGTCAACCACGTACTGCGCGGCGGCGTCGGCGTCGTGGGCAAAGTAGACGTGGCCGCCGGCGGCAGTCACGGTACGCTCCGCCATCTCCAGGTAGTAGTCGAGGTTCTCGATTGTATGCGCCTTGATCGCGCGCCCTCGTTCCTGGAGCTGCTCCCAACCAGCCGTCGCCTCGGACGCGGCGATTCTCGCGCTGTGAAACCCGTCGTACAGGCCTTTAAGGTTGCGCTGAATCTTCTCGTCCTCGAGGGCCGCCGAGGACACGCCTACGAAATTTTTTGTCCCTGTTTGCACGGGCCCAGACTCCGCTATGATCGAATCAACAGTCGTATCCGGATGTGACCACGTTCGCGGCGCGAAAGGAACCTATTGCCGCATCGCCGCGTCTAATATCTGTGCGACATGAGCTGCCCGCACGTTCGCTCCCCGCTTCTCCAGTCCGCCGGCCATCTGCATGAGGCAGCTGCTGTCGCAGGCCGTCAGGGTGTCGGCTCCCGATGCCAGCACGTTATCGACCTTGTCCGCCAGCATCGCCCCTGAGATGTCCGGGTATTTGACCGAGAAGGTCCCTCCAAAGCCGCAACACACCTCCGCCTGCTCCATTTCCACTACCTCCACGCCCGGCAGGGATGCCAAAAGCATTCGAGGCTGCTCGTTTACGCCCAACTCACGCCGAAGATGGCACGCCTCGTGGTAGGTTATGCTCTGCGTATCCATGGCCTCGGCAGAGCTACAGTAGGGCGTCAGGTCGGTCACGCCCAGGACATCCACGATGAACTCGGTAAGCTCGAACACGCGTGACGACATGGCGGAGGCCTTCTCTTTTAGCTCTGGCTCGTCGTGCAGGAGCTCGGAATAGAAGACCCGGAGCATGCTCGCGCACGAACCTGAAGGCACCACGATATAGCGGTCGCCCTGGAATTCCGCAAGGAAACGTCGCGCCAGGGGCTTTGCGTCGCGCCAGAAACCGGAGTTGAACGCGGGTTGGCCACAGCACGTCTGGCCCCTGGGGAAATCCAGGTCCACGCCCAGTCGTCGGAGCACCCTGACGACGCTCTCCCCTACATCAGGATAGAACTGGTCGATGATGCAGGTGACGAAAAGGGACGCCTTTACGGCCGCGTTCTTACGGGCCATCAGAACACTAGGCTGCGGACCACGAAGCCGGCCATCCATGCGATGATTAAGATCGGGCCGCTGGCGAAGAGCAAGGTCTCCCTGCTATCCTCAGCCTCTCCGTGGAGCCTCAGGTAGAGAAGAAATGCGCCAAGGCCGACTGCCAGAAGTATCACGGATACGAGATTTACGCCGAGCGCCAGGCCGACGACGAAGCTGACCAGGCCCCATATGATCGGAGTGTCGAGATATCTTTTTACAGTTGACATTTCATAGAGAGGATACAACGCATGAGCTTGCGATGCAATCGAAGATACCAGGAACGTGGCCCGAGATTTCGGTAATGTGTATGAGTGTGAAGCCTGCCGCTTTTTTTGGTAAAATGGTCTCAAAACCGTTGAAGATGAAGGGCCACCTGTCATAAACTCTTGCGAGGCTGATTTAAGCTGAAGACTCCGCCAAGGCAAGACCTTGCTCGGATACAATGCCAAGGGTTGGCCTGGCTTGTTGAAGTGAGGGAACGGGAGGAAAGAATGGTAATAGGCTTTAATCACTCGGGCATTGTCGTGAAGGACATCGACATGATGGTGGAGTTCTATCGCGATGCCCTGGGTCTGACGGTGATGAGAGAAGTGGACAGCGTCGCGCCTGTTGAAGGGAACCACACCGGCATACCCGGAGCACATCGGACCCTGGTGTTCGTCGGCAAACCGGAAGGCGAGCACGTCCTGGAGCTCGTACACTACATAGAGCCGGAGAGTCCCGAAATCCACCGCGCGGACAGGAACGAGCTGGGTGCGGCTCACATCTGCTTCGATGTTGAGGATCTGGAAACCCTACATAGAAGCCTTGTTGCGAGGGGCATCGAGTTCGTTACGCCGCCGATCTGGAGAGACACGTCGGCGGGACTGTCCGGCATCTGTTACTTTCGAGACCCGGAAGGAAACTACGTAGAGCTGATTCAACCACCGAAATAGTTGAACCGGCGAAGCAGGTCACTTTCTTGACTACGAGAGGCGCTCATTGCGAGCGCCTCTTTTTTCGCATCTGCCATGCCTAAGACATCGAAGACACCCGCTGACCACGATCACGCAAGTTGGCAACCAAACACTTTCCTGCAATAATGTGCCGCAATGCGACACGGCCCCGCCGGAATCTTCAAGACAGACATCAGAATCATATCTCCGGTCGACATTAAATGGGTCGTATACGAGGATGGAGCTGGATAAGGCCTATGACATCAGCAATCGAGAAGTGGAAGACCAGAGTAGAAGCACACCACGCACAGTCCATTAAAGTGCAAGAGAATTCTTTCTGGGAATCGGGGGACTTTTGGCGGCCATTGATGGCCAACTTCAAGGTCGACCCATTCAGGACAGACGATGAAACCCTCGACCGGCTCCGGCGAGAAGTCCCAGAGGGCTCCACGCTGATCGACGTAGGCGGAGGCGCGGGTCGGTTCGCTTTGCCCCTGGCCCTCAAATGCGACCACGTCACAGTCGTCGAGCCCGCGGACAGCATGGTCGAGGGTCTGCGAGAGGGCATGAAGGAAGCCAAGATCGAAAACGTATCCATCGTGAACGAGCTCTGGGAAGACGCCAAGGTCGAGCCGGCGGACATCGTATTGTCGGCCCACTCGATTTACGGAGTCACGGATGCTGAGGGGTTCCTCGGGAAGCTCACCGACAGCGCCGTGAGCAGGGTTCTGCTCCTTGCCTACACGGAGCAGCCCCAGACTCAGCTGGCGCCATTCTGGAAACCCATCCACGGTGAAGATAGGATTACCCTGCCCGGGCTCGTCGAGCTCATCAACGTGCTGTGGTCCATGGACATCTACCCGGACCTGGATATGTTCGCTCCCACGAGCGGCCAGGTCTGGGAGAGCCGCGACGATGCCTTCAAGCAGCTCCTGAACCGCCTGCACGTCAGCCCCGGATCAGCCGAAGAGGACCGCCTGAAGCAGGCCGTACAGGACCTTCTCGTCGAAACCCCCGACGGGTTCACGGTGAGAGACGCCAAACCCAGAAGGCAGGGGCTGCTCTCCTGGGGCCCCGAGTAGACGGCCACTTTAGACCAGGCCATGGGAGGGTGATATGGCCGACGTCTTGAAGAAACAACCCCCAATGTCAGCGCCTGCGGAGGAGTATGCGGCCAATGCCTTAAGGATGTCGCGAGACGTCCAGCGGCAGGCAAACACCGAGCTGGACATATCCTACGGCCCGCATGAGGACCAGGCCCTTGACGTATATCTCCCGCACGCTCCCGGGGAGAGAAAACTTCCGGTGCTGGTGTTCATCCACGGCGGCTCGTGGTCCCACGGCTACAAGGAATGGATGGGATTCATCGCGCCCGCGATTAATTGCCTGCCGGCCATTTTCGTCTCCATTGGATACAGACTCGCCCCCGAAACCAGATTTCCCGGTCCGGTCGAAGACTGCCGCAATGCGGTCAAGTGGGTCTACGAGAACATTTCGGAAAGGGGAGGAGACCCCGACGGGATATTTGTCGGCGGCCACTCGGCGGGAGGACACCTGGCCGCACTCGTAACGCTTCAAAGGGAAGCGTGGGGTGATTTCGGCCTGCCGGAGACGGTAATAAAGGGTTGCTTCCCCGTGAGCGGGTCGTACGACTTCCGCCTGCGGGACAGGGAGTTCGAGCTGCTTAGCTCCAGTGACGAGATGGAAGCGGCCAGCCCCGTCACGTATATCTCGGGCAACACCGTGCCCTTTTACATCGCGTACGGCGATAACGACTTCGAGGACTTACAACGGCAGGCGCCGCTATTCGCCAAACTGCTGGAGCGGGAGAGCTGTCGCGTGGAGCTAGAAGAGTTTCCAGCGTCGGACCATTTCAAGATAAGCCTCGACAACGGCGATGTTAACGGCCGCTGGGCGACCACGGTCCGCCGGTGGATGCACGAGCTCCGCTGACCTGCCCTACCCGCTAGAGGCCGGCGGCATGGGCCGAATGGAATGTGTCCACCCCCGCCCTGAAGTCGTCCCTTCCCTTACGGAGGATCGCCACCGGGCTGGCGAAGCCGACAAAGACGTTTTGCACCGGTCCTTCCGACGCGGCACGGAGCAAGTGCCCCCTGGATTCCAGCCCTCGCAGTACATCCCGAGGCATTCCGGCGCCCACCGTAGTGTGAGGGTTCGAGCAGTCCACGCGAGGCGAGTCGATAGCCTCCTGAGGACCCATTCCGAAATCGATAATATTGGATATGAGCTGCGTTACGCAGTTCGTTATTCGCCTGCCGCCCGACGCGCCCACTGCCAGCCTTACCCCTTCATCGCCTATCACCAGAGCGGGGGTCATGTTGTTCAGTGGAAATCTGCCGGGCATGATCGAGTTCACGCGGCCCGGCACCGGGTCGAACCACATCATGCCGTTGTTCATGACAACGCCGGTCCCCCTGGGGATGATGCCGGAGCCGAATCCCGACATGACCGTGTTCGTAAGAGACACCGCGTTCCCCTCGGCGTCCATCGTGCAGAGGTGGGTCGTTCCGACATCGACCGCGGGACGGCTGGCCTCCAGCACCTTCGTTGGGCTTCTGCCCTCTTCCTTCCAGGGGTCGCCGGGCTCGAAGCTCGCTGGGACCGATCCATCGATTGACGCTCGTCTTCGTTCCGTATAGGCGTCCGAAAGCAGTCCTTCCCAGGGCACGTCGACGTATTCGGGGTCGGCAACGTAAGCGAACCGGTCGGCGTAAGCGAGACGCGCGCAGGAGATGTAGGTATGCAGCATCTCCTCTGAGTTGTGGCCCATGGCCGCCGCATCGAAGCCGCCAAGCAGCTTTAGAGTCATTGCGCTGGTAATGCCTGCGCTCGCATACGGCGGCACCCTCACCGTATTGCCCCGATAAGCGAACTCCAATCCGCGGTCCCAAATGAAGGGCTTGTACTGCGCCAGGTCCTCGAGACTAAGGATTCCTCCGTTGCTCTGAATTCCCTCCACGAGTCTTTGTGCGACGTCCCCTTTATAGAAGGCGTCCGGACCCTGCCTGCCGATGGCCTCAAGTATGTCGGCGAGATCGGGCTGTCGTAGCAGCGGCGGGTTGTCGGCGTCTCCCTTGGGCAGCCTGCCACCGGGCATCATGACCCTCCGAAGCTCCTCATACTTGAAGAGCATATCCGCCAGGTTGCCCATCGAGTAGAGGTCGAACCAGTGCGGGGAGAACCCTTGCCGAGCGAGGCTGACAGCGGGCGCGAGCACGTCCCGTAGCGGCAGCTTTCCGAAGCGCCGGTGCGCCTCACAGAGACCCGCCACCGCCCCCGGTGTCGCGATGGAGCGAAAGCCATCGATGTTTTCGTCGTCGACAACGCCCGCCCAACCAAAGGAGCCGGTGGACGCCTCGCCGGTTAGCTCGTACATCTCTGGCTGCGCGGCCAGAGGACCTCGCATGGGAAAGCCGACGACACCGCCGCTTTCGCCAACCTGATATACGAGATATCCACCGCCGCCAATGCCGCTGGATGCGGGCTCAACCACGCCTATGGCGAAACAGGCCGCGACGGCCGCGTCGACCGCGTTGCCTCCGGCCTCCAGCATCGCGACTCCCGCCTCTGTGGCATACCTGTCCTTTGTGGCCACCATGCCCTTCGAGGCCCGGGCCTCTTGCTTGATGATGCGTGTCTCCGTGGGAACTGATACCAAGGCCTAACACCTCCGACTTACCAACGTCCGTCCGGTCGTTCATATTGCAACCGGCTTCGGCGTAGGATACTTGCGGTTATACACAACGTCAAATCTGTCCACTATAGATAGACACAGGCTATGCAGGTCTGTGGCAATAGCTGATTTCGCCAAATCTCGAGGTGGGGTAACTGTCGCATGAGATATATTCTTGCATTCTGGGCGGTAGTTTTAGTTGGCGCAGCCCTTTGGGGCATTATCACCCACCCACCTGACCTTTCCTTTTTTACGGATAGCCAGGGCATAGAGGCGAGTCAGGATTTCGTCTCGACTATACAAAAAGATATCGACCGCATCCTTGGCAACTCGCCGGGGCGCGCATACAGGACCAAGAAAATCCAGGAGGCGAAGGTAATCAAGGTCATCAACGGCGATACCATCGAGGTCGAAATCGACGGCGTGAAGATGACGGTGGGTTATATTGGAGTCGAGGCCCCGAAGTTCGAGGACAGAATCCAGGGTACCAAGCCCTTTGGCAAAGAGGCCTACGAGAGGAACCGAGAGCTCGTCGAAGGCAAGACCGTCTATCTGGAAAAGGACCTCATGCAGATCGACAACCAGGGACGGCTGCTTCGCTACGTCTATAACGACGACACGATGATAAACGCGGTTCTCATTCGGGAGGGCCTAGTTAAGGCTTCGAGAAGGCCGATTCCGGTCAAATATGCCGAAGTGATCTATGAAATCGAGCTAAAGGCCATATCCGACCGCAACGGCGGGTGGCTAAGGGACTGGCCAAACATCATTCAAACCCGATAGGTCTCGATCGCACGTCTTCCGCAGCCATCCACGCCCTTACGACGGACGCTCCACCGCCCTTTCCTCAGCCGGATAGCCCGACTCACCCTCCATAATGGCGCCCGCGGCCATCTGCTCACCGGGAACCGTGTCACCACCGCCTGCCGACCTTAGCCGCGTTCCCAGGCATTTACGCCGGCTCCTAACGGCCGTCGCATCCCTCATAAATGGCCTCTAACGCCATTGTCCCCTCAATCGTGAACGGAAATTCACGAAAATATAGTTGACCGTACCCTAATGTGGCACTATAATCTGTGCGCTAAAGTGGGGTTTCGACTTCGCGCTATTGCATCGAACGCCCCATTGAGATCGCGGCCATGTGTAGGGGGCTAATTTTTGGCAACACAGCCATTGACGTCCGATAGGCTCGAATTCGACGACGAGTCCGAGGCTATCGAATATTACTTCGAGCAGGGCTGGACAGACGGCCTCCCCGTTGTGCCTCCGACCACGGACAAGGTAAGAAAATTCCTCGAGTGGTCGGAGTTGGCGCCGTCAGAGATACTGGGTACCGAGCCCACCAAGGGCATGGTAATTACCGCCGAAAAGGTTGCCATCAATTGCGTAATGGCGGGCTGCAAGCCGGAATACTTCCCCGTTGTGCTCGCCGCCGTGGACGCCATCTGCGAGCCCCAGTTCAACCTTCACGCAATCACCGCAAGCACTATGGGCGCGGCTGTTCTCATGGTGGTGAACGGCCCCATATCCGGGGAGCTGGAAATAAACTCCGGCGTGAGCGTATTCGGTCCTGGGAACAGGGCCAACGCGACGATTGGACGTGCCCTCAGACTCGTCATCTCCAATGTGACCGGCGCCGTGCCGGGCGTGCTGGACAAGGCCACGCTAGGCCACGCCGGCAAGTACACGTGGTGCATCGCCGAGGCCGAGGACGTGAGCCCCTGGCGACCGCTGCACGTCGAGCGCGGCGTCTCGCTGGACGAAGGCGCCGTAACCGTCTTCGCGGGCCTTTCTCCCACTCAAGTCGACTTCCATGCAAGCACCGATCCCGAAGCCATCCTTACCCGGTTCTCAGACGCGATGTTCGCCACGGGGCACGGCAAGGGAGAGGTAGTCATCGTGCTCTGCCCTGAGCACGTGGGCCACCTCAAGGCCGCCGGCTGGAGCAAGAAGCAGGTGCGGGAGTTCCTGTTTGAGACCACCCATCGGAAGGCGTCCGAGTGGGTGCGTTTGGGCGCGATGCGAGACGGCGAAATCGACGGGGACGAGAACGTTCCCGTCGCCCTGAGCCCCGAAAGCATTACCATAATCGTTGCGGGAGGCCCTGCGGGCGCCTTCTCCGCCGTCGTTCCCCTCTGGGGCGGCGGTACCAACTCCCGTTCTGTGACCAAGAAGATCAAGGAATCATCCCGGTAAAAGGGGACAAGAGGAGGCTAGTTAAGTGACCATCACAACCAGGCTCGAAGTGCTGGACCCGACGGTCGAGCCGGTGCCGGCCCACACCATCATCGCCAGACGGCCGGAGACGCTGGACGGTGCCGTCCTGGGGCTGCTCGCCAACGGCAAGGCGAACTCCGTGGACCTGCTGTCGCTCGTTCACGAGG
Organism: Chloroflexota bacterium; assembly: GCA_022565015.1. Lineage (GTDB taxonomy): Bacteria > Chloroflexota > Dehalococcoidia > Lucifugimonadales > JADFKI01 > JADFKI01. The sequence goes on along the minus strand of JADFKI010000041.1, from coordinate 6,292 downwards.
TGCTGGCAGACCGCTACGATTTCAAGGGCGTCGTGGAACGCAATAAGGGCAACGCTTCAAGGCCCTGCCCGAGCGACATCATCGAAGAGCTGACGGACAAATGCGACGTAGTGATCAGCGCATCGGGGGATTGAGGGTCCTGCTCATCGTGCAGTGTGCACGACGGAATCACCCTGGAGCGAAACGGCGTACCGACGGCTGTGATCTGCACGGAGCCCTTTATATCCAGCGGCAAGGCCATGTCCAAGATCGGAGGCATCCCGGACTATCCGTTCGTCGTGGTGCCGCACCCGCTGGGAAGCCTCTCGATTGATCAGCTCAGGGAACGGGCAATGCAGGCGGCGCCGGAGGTGCTCAAAATCCTCCTGGCGAGATAATAAGAACGCGCCTACATACTGGAACACGGGCTCACCCTTCTTTCAAAGAGGGTGAGCCCTTTTCTGAAGACTACTCAGCCACGTCGAAGCGCTCGGACTCCGGCGACTGCGACCAGAGTACGTCCGCTCCGCTCATCACCGCGCTGCGCTCGGGACTGGCTCGCCAGCCGTCGTAGATCTCGTTGCTGTCCCAGTTCACCAGGGTCGTAACCTTCGAGGGGTCCGTTCGAGAGTATAGCGTTACTCGACTCACAAAGCCCGGCGCCTTACTCTGGGCCTCTCCATTCCTATCCAGCAGGTCGCGGGCCTCCTGAATCTTGTCATCCTTAGCCCAGTGATGGGTCAATACGCCAATCATGGCTCCTCCAGGGTTTTCGAATAATATAGCCGGAAAAGTATATCATCATGAGCGGTATCCGAGGGCTCGGTAGAACGCTGCTGGGCCCGAAAGGGAGCGTGCATGAGGATCATTTCCACGTCGAGCGGGTGAGGCAGCTGCTATCGGACGATGCCGATGTGGAGGAGTTCGCCGAGATGGTCTTGCTGGTGGAGCCTCTGTCGCTGAGACGGCAGCGTCCGGCGAAGCAGTTCGCGGAACACCGTTGAACCTGCTCGCAAATGCCCTATACTATCGGCACATTACCAACTTGAAGTTTATGGAGACACATGGCGGACGCCAAAGCCGGTTGGGCCGGCAACTCACCAATCGCGCAGGCGCTGGGGGAAGATTTTCACAACCTCCATACGGCAGTACGCAAGCACTACGCCGAGCCAACAATTGAAGTTAGCTGCACCATGGACTTTGTCCATGTCAAGAATACCATCAAGCCTCTGGCAGTCGTCTCATACAGGCTCTTTCATGCCCCGGTCCCGCACAGTGGCAGAGATGTCGAGGTGAACGTGCATAATTACGTCGATAATTCAGGCGCGATGCATTGGTTCAGGACGTTCTTCAAAAACGCCAGCTTTCTTGAAGACGTTACATTCATGTCCCACATGGTCTGCTCAGGAGACCATAGGATCATCGAGTTCACTACATACGGCGTGGGAGTAGAGTCGGACCTTAGCGTTGACGACGAGGGTAGTCTGGTCTACGACATGCGGAAATGTGTGGTGAGAATGCCGCCATTCGGAGTGATTGTGAAGTTCCCTACGTGGCTCTCCCCTTTCGGCGGTGGCCGTACGAAGGAAATTGGAGAGACCGAAGACAGTTTCCGCATCGAGTTCGAGATGAACCACCCGATCTTCGGACGGACGGTCGCCTACACCGGCAGGTGTCGGTTCGAATCGATATGATTAATTGTTCGCAATGCAGTTTGCCACGCTTGGCCCTTCACCTGCAGGTTCTTATCGGTGCGGGGTTTGCGGCTCAGAGACGTATTTTGGACTTCTGAGCTGAGATTGACTGAACTTTGAATGGTCATGATATCAGCACAGACGCGAATCGTCTGCATTACCTGGTGTCGTGATAATACGCCTCGCGCCCTAGATTCCTCCGTGCCTCTCGGAATGACAGCAAGACTCAGCAAAGTTTGCAGCGCCCCACGCCTCATGGGCCTGAGCCAACCGCTATACTGTGGAGCGCTTGCCTATCTGCGACCAAGTGCCCCTGGAACGAAAAATGCAACTCCGGCCACAAAAGACCTACTACGGATGGTACGTCCTCGGAGCCGTCTCCAGCATAAACTTCGCCAACGCCGCAACGGCCATAGGCATGCTGACCGTTTTCATATTGCCCTTCACCGACGAGTTCGGGTGGACCCGCACCGAGATCTCAGCCGCGACGAGCATCGGCGCGGTCCTCGGAGCCTCGGCGTCTCTCCTCACGGGCAGGCTAACGGACAGATACGGCGCGAGGTTGCCCCTGGCAGTCGGAGCCGTCTTAATCATCGTCGCCACGCTTAACCTCGCGGCGATGCAGTCGCTGCTCTGGTTCTACATCGCCTTCAGCGTGGCGAGGTTGGCCGACCAGGCCTTCGTCCAGACACCCTCGTCGCCTGTGGTAGTGCGTTGGTTTCTCAGGTATCGAGGCCGTGCGTTGGCGATATTGCTCCTGTCGGCCTCGGCGGGAGGAGTCATTCTCCCCCCGCTGGTGCAAGAGATTATCGACGCCTGGAATTGGCGACTCGCGTGGGTAATGCTGGCGTGCGTCATGTTCCTGGCAGGGCTGTTGCCGACGGTGCTTCTTGTCCGAAGACAGCCGGAGGACATGGGCCTAGAGCTTGACGGCGGAAGGCGAATCGACTCGGAAGATGACGACACCCGGGCGCCGGGAGCCTCGCTTCACGACGCGCCTGAAGCGCTGTGGAGCTTTTCGGAGGCCCTATCCACCCCGACCCTGTGGATTCTGCTTGCCTCGACCGTCGCCGCGGGAGTCGCCGGCGCCGGTGTCGCGCTGCATCTCGTGCCCTATCTCGTGGAGGAGGGATTGCAGGTGAGGGTCGCGGTCGGCGCGGTCAGCGTCGGCTTCTTTGCCTCCGCCGTCGGAAACTTCGTCTGGGGCCTGCTTGCCGATCGCATGCCTACGCGACCCTTGCTGGTCCTGGCACTACTTCTGAGGCTGGCGGGCATGGGGGTGCTGCTGATAGTCAGCGACGTCAAGACGGCCTATCTGTTCGCGGCGATCAACGGCTTCACGGAAGGCGGCCTCAGAACGCTGACGACTCTGCTCATGTCGGAGTACTACGGCAGGCAGAACTTCGGCTCGATCTTCGGCCTGACCAGGGCGCTGCAGGTCGCGGGATTCGCGGCGGGACCTCTGATTGCGGGCGCCGCTTACGACGCGACTGCGAGCTACGGCACGGCCTTCTTGGCATTTCTGGCGCTCGTCGCGCTGGCCTGTGCCCTCGTGGCGATGGCGAGGCGGCCCGTCAGAGCCGGATAGAAGACCACTTCAACTATCATGATCTTGACCCTTGGGGTATCGAAGCTGACGCTGAAGAACCGGCAGGCCTGAAAAATAAACTATCGCCAGGGCTGCTCTCCCAAACGTATAATTCCTTTCATGTAATCGCTTCCTATAGACAGGAGGAACACGTGGCTGAAAAGAAGAGGGTCCTGGTTACCGGCATGGCGGGCCAGATCGGCGGCATCATTCGGCGCAGCCTGGGCGACCGCTACGAGCTGAGCGGCCTGGACAGGGTGGCCGCCGAGGGAGTCCCAGGCACGGTCGCCGACATCGCCGACCTCGACGCAATAAGTCCGGCCTTCGAAAACGTGGACGTCGTCGTGCACCTCGGCGCCGACCCCAGTCCTCGCGGCTCGTGGGAGTCTATCCTCAGCAACAACATCGTCGGCACTCGCAACGTGTACGAGGCGTCGAAACGGGCCGGAGTCCAGCGAGTCGTCTTTGCCAGCAGCAACCATGCCGTCGGCAACTATCCCCTCATGCAAGACCCGTACAAGGCCATCTACGACGGTCGATTGGGAGAGGTGCGGCGGCCGTTTTCGCCCCTGACGACGGACCTCGTCAGGCCCGACAGCTACTACGGCGTCAGCAAGGCGTTCGGCGAGGCCCTGGGCAGCTACTATCACGACGATTGCGGCATCTCGGTCATCTGCCTGCGAATCGGCTGGGTCATGACCCCCGACGACCCGACATTTTCCTCGCCCGCCCTCTCTCTATGGCTCAGCCACAGGGACGCCGCGCAGCTGATACAGAAGAGCATCGATGCGCCGACGTCTGTCGGGTTTGCGGTCGTGAACGGCGAGTCCGACAACGCCCTGAGTATTTGGGACATCGAGACGACGAAGAGGGTCCTGGGTTACGTGCCCGAGGACGGCGCCGGAGAGCATTGGACGCCCCGAGAGGACGGCCCGAGCTTTTTCTGACCCAGACGAGCGCCTGTTAAGCTAAGACCCTATCCGAAAACCTCATTTGGACGTTCTAAGGTCCTTCGACAGTGCTCTCCGCAGAAGCGGAGTCCGAAGATATTCTGTTTGAAGAGTCGGACAGGACGAACGGAAGATCTCCCGTTCATGGTGAGCTTGTCGAACCATTCGTGGCAGTTTTCGGATCGGCTCTTAGCCAAATTCTTCTTCTTTACCGCCTGGACGAAGTACAATGGTTCGAGGCCCCTGAGCATCCGACGCTGGCCCTGTGCCGACTCTAAATCCAGCCTGCCTGGACCCAACGCTCTGATTCGAGAAGCATGCTCCTAATCCTGCACAACGCGCGCTTCCGGCGCGTATGGCTGAACACGATCACCAACGACATGGCGTTGATGGTCTTCTTCACGGTCAACGGATGGCTCGCCCTGTCCATCACGGATTCCGCGTTCTGGACGGGCGTCACGGCCGGCATGGGCGGCATTGGGCTGATGACCACCAGCCTGTTCGCCGGTGTGCTGGTCGACCGCCTGGACAGGCGCAAGCTCATAATGGCGAGCCAGATCGCCCAGGCAGTCCTCTTCAGCATCGTCGCCGCACTCATCTTCACCGAGAACATCGGCCTGTGGCAGATCCTGCTCATCTCGTTCCTGGACGGAGTCATCGTCGCGGTCAAGGTCCCATCACGCATGGCCCTGACGCTGGACGTCGTTGGCCGCGAGAACCTTCTCAAGGCCAACGCCGCCAACTTCGTCGCAATGACCTCCATGGGCATCGTGATTCCGCCCCTGGCGGGCATGCTCGTCGGGGCCTTCGACATCGCCTGGGCGTACGTGCTGATGGCGGGAACGCTGGTCATATCCGCGGCCATCATATCCACGCTCCATGGGGTCGAGCGGCCCGCCAAGGAGGCGCCCGCAACCCCCATGCAGGACTTCAAGGAGGGCCTGCGCTACGTTTTCACGACCCCTCGTGTGCGCCTGCTCATCCTGATGGGCCTCTCCTCGGAGGCCTTTGGCTGGGCCCACGAGACGATGCTGCCGGTAATGGCCCGCGACGTCCTGCTCACAGGGCCTGCCGGGCTCGGCTATCTGCTGTCGGCAGGGAGCGTGGGGGCGCTGATAACGACACTGGTGCTCTCCGGCCTTGGCGACGTGAAGCACAGGGGCAGGCTGTTCGTCGGGGGCTACGTCGGGTTCGGGCTATTCCTGATGCTCTTCGCCGCGTCGCCCTGGCTGTGGCTTTCGATGCTGTTCCTGGCGCTGGCCTACGCCAACGTCGCCGTTTACGAGACGTTCCTCAGCACGCTATTGCAGTCGACGGTCCCAGACGCGATGCGCGGCCGGGTCATCAGCTTCCAGATCTTCACATGGGGCGTGACGGGAGTCTCGGGCTTCCACACGGGCGCGATCGCGGCGATCCTCGGCGCGCCGGTGGCCATCGCCCTGGGCGGCGGCGTCCTCGTGCTCAACGGCCTGCGCCTCTTCCGTCGCCTGGCCACCCGCTACAGCGAGCCCACCCCCGAGCTAGCGCCGGGGGACTAGGGGGTCTGGGGTCTGGGGCCTGGGGCCTGGGGAGCAAAATGCCCCATGCCGTCATCCAGAGCAACGATTGCTTCGGTCTATCGGCAAGTTTCCGGCGATGACCGCGGGCGGGGCGATATTCCAAACGGAGTTCGAAGCGGGGCGGGCGGGAAGAAATCACGCGTGGGGTGGTGTGCATCCGAAAGGCACCCTGCCCAACAGCGCAACCTCTTTCCGCTCGGCGAGTTCAATTATCGGCAAATAGTCACCTTCATTCATAGTAATCGGCGGCTCGTTAAATATAGAAATGTCTGAAAGGTGCTGATCGCCCCTGCCGCTGGCGCAGCCTGGTGCCACGATAATTCACCAAAAACAACAGCTAAGATCAATCCGGATATTAGTATGGGCACGCATGAAACCCAGACAACCCAATATCGTCTTACCGTAGTCTTACTCATCCAGACCCCTCCACAATTTTCCGCGAAGGCATCTTTGTTCGCAGCGGATGCGTACAACATGGTCGGCCTGAAATTTGATTTCTCAACATGAACCCGGCCTCTTCGC
>JADFKI010000265.1 GCA_022565015.1 Chloroflexota bacterium | reverse complement strand
ACTGCACCATCTTATATACCGTATCGGCCATGTATCGGCCGCCCTCCAGCTTCACAGACTGGCAACCGCCCTCCTTCAGCAGGCGTCCCGCGTTGCGAAGGGCTTCGGCGACGTCTGCCTGATAGCTCAGGAAAGGCAGGTCCCCGACGATGTGTGCTCGCTCTGTCCCGCGCACCACCGCCTTGATGTGGTGGACCATCTCGTCCATGGTCACGGGCACGGTGGAGTCGTATCCCAACATGACGTTTCCAAGACTGTCGCCCACCAGTATGATGGGCATTCCGGCCTCCTCGACCAGCCTCGCGGCGGTATAGTCGTAGGCGGTTATCATGGCGATCTTCTCGCCCCTCTTTTTCATCTGCTTCAGGTCTCTAATAGTGACGCGCAAGTTGGTACCTCCTTGCGTACAGACGCCCTTCTGCATGCCGGGCGTCGAAAAGTGAGGGCCTGCGTCGAGCTCTTGGCCACTCAATCTAGGTCTTGAATCCATTTATCAGGTCCGATATCTCGTCGGCGGTACTCTGGTCGAGCCCCTTTTCTATGGCATAGGGAAGACCCGCCAGGGCCAGCTCGCTGTACATCGGCAGTATCTCCGGGAAGCGGGCCTTGAGCACCTCCAGGTGCTTGCGGACCGTGCCGACATCGCCCCGCGGGTACGGGCCCGCAACGGCGTCGGGGATGCCGGATGTCTCCAAATTGTTCGCGACCGCTCGCATCATGGGCACGAGTGCCTTAACGCCGTCCGCCCTGTCGTAGTCGAACTTCTCCCATACCTGTGCGGCGACGGCGGCCAGGCAGGTCAGCAGGTTGCCCATCAAAACGCCGCTGAGATGGTATAGGGCCTTGTCCTCCGCATTCAAGAATATTGGATTGGCGCCTATTTCACGCGCCATTTCGCCCAGATATGTCCTCATTTCCCCGTCACCCTCGATGCCGAAGGTGATGCCTGGAATACTCTTGACGCCGTTTTCGACCGAGGAGAAAGCCTGAAATGGATGGAACGCCCCGGGTACGGCTCCGCTTCTCGAAGGTTTGTCCAGCACATCCAGGGACGCGGCGCCGGAGCAGTGCACGACGCCCTGTCCCCGGCGCCATTCACCCGCAGCGGCTATCTGTCCGATAGCGCCGTCAGACGTCGTGATGAAGACCACCTCGCAGGCGTCGATCAGCCCCTGATAGCTCGGGTGCGCCGCGCAGCCGTCGATACGAGCGGCAAGCTCCTCTGCCGAGGAATAGGTGCGGTTGGCCACGCCCTTTACCGAATAGCCCGCGTTTGCCAGGGTTATGGCAAGGGTGCCGCCCACTTTGCCTGCGCCGATAAAGCCCATGCTCGAGCTCTTGTCGAACATAGCCACTACTAACTCAACTCCATTACGCCGGGGACGCCGCCGATGCCCTTGGCCTTTTCGACGCCCCTGACTATCGCCCTGGCCACGCATCGCACGCCGGCGGCCAGTACCTGGTCGATCTGAAAATCGCCGGCATGGGTGCCCGTGGACAGCGCAAATAGGGTATCGCCGTCGCCCATCAGGTGTGCTGGACGCACGGCGAGGGCGATGCCGTCGTGGGCGATAGACGCCAGCTTGTTGGCCTGTGCCTTGTCCAGCCGGGCGTTGGTTGCGACGACGCCGATCGTCGTGTTCGTCTCCCTGAGCCGTCTGCGAGGGCTTCGATAGCCGGGAGAGGTCATGATCCGCATCGAGTCCAGCATTGCCCCGTCATCGCCTCGAGGTCCAGCCACGATATCGCCCGTATCGGGATCGTAGACTCCGCCGATCGAATTCACCGCGACGACCGCTCCTACCACGAGACCGTCATCCAACTTGATGCTTGCCGTGCCAATCCCACCTTTGACCCTTCTTTCAACGCCCATAAGCTTGCCTACAGTCGCTCCGGTACCGGCTCCGACGCTGCCCTCTTCGACGGGCTCGGAAGCAGCCGCTTCGCACGCCGCGTAGCCCTCGTCGGCCCCAGGACGGACCTTGCTGTCCCCAATTCCAAGGTCGAAGAGTATAGCTGCCGGTACTATGGGCACCCTCGCCACGCCCGCGTCATACCCGATGTCCCTCTCTTCTAGATACCGCATTACGCCGGAAGCCGCGTCCAGGCCGAAGGCGCTGCCTCCGCTGAGCAGTACGGCATGCACCTCATCGACGTGGTATGTGGGTCCCAGGAGGTCCGTCTCTCTTGTGCCGGGAGCCGACCCTCGGACGTCCACACCTGCAACCGCGCCCTTCTCACACAGGACCACGGTGCAGCCGGTCGCGGCCGATACGTCGGTATAGTGACCGACTCTTATCCCGGCAACGTCCGTAATTCCGATTGTCTTCAACACGGTCCCCAAAACCACAAAAGCCCTCCCGACCTAATCGGAAAGGCTTTCTTTGCGAAATATGCGAGCCCTGACACGCCATCGCGCGTCGTCGTATTTATGATTCATAATGTATGCTCACCGTTCCGATTGGGATTGGCTGCACCAACATCTTAACAGGGTTCCGCAACGCCATCAAACGTGGAGGCACGAAGGCCGCGGGCGCATTTCTGCGATCCTACCATGGTTGCCGAATGTCGTCGCCCGGTTCTAAAATGGCATCCAGACCAGCCAGTGCTTTATTAGGAAAGAGGGAAGAAACTGTCAATCAGCACGATCATCTTCGATCTGGGCGGCGTCATGGTGTGGACCCGCTGGCCGCGTCTCACGGAGCCGCTGGCTGAATTGACGGGAACGACGCCCGATGAGGTGATGGAGAGGATTCGGACAGGCAACGCCTATTTCCCCCACATGAGGGGAGAGCTGGATTTCTCGGGCTTTCACAAAAGGCTCACTGACGACCTTGGAGTGGAGCTGACGCCGGACGAGCTCCTGGAGCTCTGGAACAGCATCCTGGAGCCCAACGAGGCCATCAACCCCATCGTGAAGCAGTTGAAGGGGCGATACAGGCTCGCCATCGGCTCCAACACCGACGGTGCCCACTTTAACAGAGGCCAAGAAATTCAGCCGGCGACCCTGGAATTCGACGATGTGCTTGTCTCATACGAGCTTGGCGTCTGCAAGCCGGACCCCGAATTCTTCAGGAGGGGTCTGGCTAAGCTGGGAGTCGAAGCAGAAGAGTGCCTGTTCATCGACGACCTGGAAGACAACATCGAGGCAGCCAGGTCCCTGGGAATAGCAGGAATACGATTTGAGTCGGCGGAGCAGCTTAAGCAGGAGCTAATGGGAATGGGCATTCTGTAAGTCCGCCGCGAGCGACTAGCCGGTCTTGATGTCCTTGGCCCAGTGGCGATTCTCCATATACCAGTCCACCGTGCGGCGTATGCCCTCTTCAATGGAGACCTGTGGCCGCCACCCCAGCAGCACTTCGGCCCGCTCGATGCTGGCCCAGGTCGAACGGACGTCTGTAGGGTTTTCGGGGCCGTACTCAATCACCGCCTTCTTCTCCATGCAGTCCTCGAGCATGCTGATGACCTCGGCCACTTTCACTGGCCTGTCATTGCCCAGGTTGATAACCTCGTAACCCAATGGCCTCGCAGCGGCTATCGTTCCCCGCGCGATGTCTTCCACGAAGGTGAAGTCGCGCTGCTGCTGCCCGTCGCCGAAGACGGTTATCGTCTTGCCCTCTGCGATTGCCTGGGAGAAGATGAAGATGCTCATGTCGGGCCGTCCCGCCGGACCGTACACGGTGAAGTAGCGGAGCACGGTGGCATCCAGCCCGTACAGATGATGATAGGTGTAGACCAGTTCCTCCGCTGCCTTCTTCGAGGCGGCGTATGGGGAAAGCGGCCTGCTCGTGTTGCTGTCCTCCTTGAACGGCTGAGGCGTGTCGTCGCCGTAGACACTGGACGTGGACGCCAGCACGAATTTTTTCACACCAAAGTCTTTGCACAGCTCCAGCAGATTCAGAGTGCCCAGGGTATTCGCCTGCAGGTACACCCAGGGGTCCTGAACGCTGTAGCGTATGCCTGCCCTTGCCCCAAGGTTGATGACGCTGGTGAACGGAGCGTCTTCGCCCCTCTTCTGATTAACGAAGACCGACTTTATTCCGCCCAGGTCCGATATGTCGCGCTGATAGAAGCGGAAGTTGGCGTGGGCGGTCAGCGGGGTCATTCGCCAGTGCTTGACGCGCACGTCGTAGGCGTCATTTAGATTGTCGACGCCCACTACATACTCGCCGTCGTCGAGCAGAAGGCGGCAGACGTTGGACGCGATAAATCCTGCGCAGCCTGTGACCAGAATCGTCATCTGAGTGGCCGGACCTCCGTTGACGTTGGGAGCGGAGCTACGATGGTTTGACCTTTCTGACGCGCGTGTTGTTCTTCGGGCTCAAGTCCGCTTCAAATGGTGCAACTTTCTTACCCTTGAGAGTGCTCACAGAAAGGATATGGAAACCGACTACGTTGCCCTTATCATCTACCTTTGTCATCACGCGCTCATCTTCCGTGTCCATCCATTCCCCCTCAGTCGAATTGAAGGTAACTTCAAGAAAATCGCCCTCAGGGTCGTACCATACATATGCCTTCTGTGCTGTCATCTTCGTCACCCTAGCTGGATTCTCCTGGTTGTCATCGCCGTTAAGATGAAAGCGTCATCATCCTTCAACGCTACGACTACCCTGACCCACGCACCGCCCGTTTCAAGCCCCTGGAAGAACCGATAGTAGATGGCCGTCTCAATATCATACCTAGACTGCCTTACAAAGTCAGGAGCCGACAGAGTTAGCTCGATTGCGCCCTCAATTTCGAATACTTCGGGGTGGCGTGTCACAATGTGGGCGTTGCGTTCGTCTGTAAGCCTTATCTCACGTCCTTCTGAGTCTTGAAATACTCGCAATAGAGCGCCACACACTATATTCAGGCTAGGCTACACCCAATACTCTGTCAATCACCCATCGACTTCTGCGAGATCATATCCAATGATTCTGCCGGCGCGATGCGCGCCGGGTCTTTTTTCGGACATTTACATCACGCTTCTATAAGGCCGTCCCGCCGTTTACCATTGCAGTCTTT
>JADFKI010000264.1 GCA_022565015.1 Chloroflexota bacterium | reverse complement strand
GGAGGGTCCGAAGATAATCAGTTTCAGGAGTCGTCCCGACGCATCGGGACTCCGATACTCATATCGGAGGGCACCTCAGTCCTCTCCCTCAGGGAGAGGAGGCATTGTCTCCCCCTTGTGAAGGGGGAGATTCAGAGGGGGTGAGACGATTGCACTTCGCACCATTTCACCCTACGTAAATATCGTCGGACAACGCCCGTAGACCGCTTTCACCTCGATGGCGGACGGTCATGATGCGTCCGGCCATCGAGGGGGAACGAGCACCTGTTCCCTACCACCACCCTTGCGCATCTCGAGCATGAAGCGTCTTGCCAGACCCGTGAGGCCTGGTATACCATCGGTCGCGGACGTGCCCACCTTGGGGAGCACACGAATCTTGGAGGTATGCGAACGATATGGTAGACCTGCTGCTGAAGGGCGGAGAGGTGCTGGACCCTTCACAAGGAGTCCGAGCTAAGCTGGACGTTGCCGTCACCGACGGCGCGATCTCACAGGTGGCGCCGAACATCAGCGCAAAAGAGGCCCGGCGTGTCATAAACGTCCAGGGCAAGCTCGTCGTGCCCGGCCTGATAGACCTGCACTGTCATGTCTACGACGGTGTGAACCAGACCGGCGTCAACCCGGACTTGGCAGGGGTTCTGTCGGGCGTAACGACGCTGGTGGACGCCGGAAGCGCGGGCTGCTACTCGTTCGGGGGCTTCCCCAAATTCGTCGTGCCTCAGAACAAGTCCCGAATTATCTGCATGCTGCACATATCCCGCGTGGGCCTGAACTATCAGCCGGACCTCTCACGTAGAGAGGACATCGATCTCGAAGAAACGATCAACGTCATCAATGCGAATAAGCCGCTCATACAGGGCGTGAAGATACGAGCGGTCGGCCCCGGCGTGCCCGTCATGGGTGTGGAGATGGTAAAGCTGGCGAAGCAGGCGGCCACCGAGGGAGGCGTGCGCCTAATGGTGCACATCGGTGACCGCACCGCAGGCGACGGCCCTACGATCACCCACGAGCTGCTGCCGCTCCTCGAACCGGGCGACATAATCACGCACCTCTTCAGCGGCAACCCGGGGCGCATCCTCGATCAACACGGCAAGGTGTTGCCGGAGCTGCTGGAGGCGCAGGAGCGGGGAGTGTTTCTGGACACAGCGCACGGACGTCAGAACTTCAGCTTCGACGTCGCCAGGGCTGCGCTGGACCAGGGCGTCAGGCCTCAGAGCATTAGCACCGACCTCACGATTCCCGGGCGTCAGAACACGGTCCACAGCATGACGGAGATGCTGTCGCGATTCCTGGCTCTTGGCTATTCGCTGGAGGACGTCATTCGCATGGCCACGACCAATCCTGCGAGCGCCCTGGGCATGGACGGGAGCCTCGGCTCGTTGGCCGTGGGACGAGAGGCGGACATTACAGTCCTGGAGGAGCACACGGGCAACTGGCTCTTCCACGATACGGAGGGCAACGACTTGCACGGCGACAAGGCGCTGGAGCCTGTCGTTACGGTGAGGGCCGGCGAAGTCTTCTCGCCGGACTGGGGCCCACATCCGTGGGGCTGGCTGCCCGAGCTGGCGTCTTAAAGACCTCGACCCGTTTCTGCAACCTTAGAAATGAGATGTCGCAAACAGAGATCGGTGGTCGGTTGCGTGTATGCAGCGGGCTCAACAACTGAGGCTTGAGGCCTCCGCTATTTACCCGAGGCCCGGTCAAGATGAAAAAATTTCCAGGAGTGATGATATGTCCCAAGCGGGACCGCTCGAAGGTATATCCGTAGTAGATTTTAGCCAGATACTTGCCGGGCCGTTTTGCACCATGTTGCTGGCGGACATGGGCGCAGAGGTAATCAAGGTCGAACGGCCCAACGGCGGCGACGATACCCGTCGATTCGGCCCGCCCTTCATCAACGGGGAGGGAGCGGCTTTTCTGACGCTCAATCGCAACAAGCGCAGCATCGTCCTCGACATGAAGAACGAGCAGGGCGTCGAGATTGCGAAGAAGCTGGTCGCGGAGGCCGACGTTTTGGTACAGAACTTTCGCCCCGGGGTTCTCGAACGTCTTGGCCTTGGCTATGAGGCGGTGAAGGCGATAAACCCGGCGATGGTCTACTGCACGATATCGGGCTTCGGGATCACCGGCCCCTACAAGTCCAAGGGCGGGTTCGACTTGGTGGCCCAGGGCATGAGCGGGCTCATGTCCATAACCGGCTTTCCGGGCAGTCCCCCCGCAAAGGTAGGCGTGCCAATCGCAGACTTCAACACCGGCCTGTATTCCGCCTACGCCATTCTCTCGGCCTACATTCACATGCTCAAGACGGGCAAGGGCCAGCACATCGACGTATCGCTCATGGAGTCGGCCATCGCCTATACGTTATACGAGTCCGCGACCTATTTTGCGACGGGAGAGGTGTCCGGCCCGTTGGGATCTGCGCACCGCATGATCGCACCCTATCAGGCCTTCGCGACGAGGGACGGCCACGTGAACATCGGCGCGGCGAACCAGGCCAACTGGGAGCGAATGTGTAAGGCGGTTGGGCGCGACGAGCTGCTTGAAGACGAACGCTTTACGACCAATGCCGACCGCATGGCCCACATCGAAGAGCTCACGGAGATCATGAACCAGACCTTTGCGACCAGGACAACCGAAGATTGGGTGACCACCCTGGAGGCGGCGAACGTTCCCTGCGGCCCAATCTATGACATCGGGCAGGTCTACGCCGACCCACAGGTCAAGGCCAGGGAAATGGAAGTAGAGATCGATCATCCCGTGGCGGGCCGCATCAAGAACATCGGCGTGCCCGTGAAGCTGTCGGACACGCCGGGCTCGATCCGTTTTGCGGCGCCCACGCTGGGGCAGCACACCGACGAGATACTGGGCGAGCTGGGATTTAGCGCCGACGAAATCGCCAAGATGCACGAGTCGGGCGCCGTAGTCTAAATCGAGGTAAAGACATGCCTATAGTCAAAGTCAACCATGCTTCAATCTACTACGAGGTCAACGGAGACGGCCCGGCGGTCACGTTCGCTCACGGCGCCGGCGGCAACACCCTCGTCTGGTGGCAGCAGGTTCCCTATTTCGCTCGGGACTATAAGGTCGTCGTGTTCGACCATCGCGGATTCGGCAGGTCGCCGTGCGACGAAGGCTACAAGCACGCACGCTACTTCGCGGATGACCTCAAGGCGGTCTTGGACGACGCGGGTGTAGCCAGGACAGCCCTGGTCTGCCAGTCCATGGGCGGCTGGACGGGCATGCACTTTACGATGGCACACCCGGAGGCCGTGTCTTGCCTGGTGCTGTCGGGTACGCCTGGGGGCGTCATGACGCCCAAGATCGCGGAGGCCAGAGACGCTCGCGCCCGGAGCAGGGCTGCCGAATCGAGCGCGGTTCGGCCGTGGAACGAGTCCCATTGGGCCCTCGCCGAAGGAGCGTTCGAGCGAAATCCTACTCTGTCATATCTCTATGGGATCATGTCGGGACTGAACGCTCCGCTTGGTGACACGGGCACCGGCGAGCTGGGCATTCCTCCCGAGAAGCTTCAGGGCTTCTCGACTCCCACGCTGATGATCGGAGGCGAGAAGGACAGGATATTTCCCATCGAGGCCCTGGAGGAGGTCTCGCAGATCATTCCCGGTGCAAAGCTGCACCGCGTCGCCGACTCCGGCCACTCGCCGTACTTCGAGGCCGCCGAGGAGTTCAATCGCGTCGCGGGCGAGTTCATATCGCGGCATGCGGTCTAGCGCCAATGGCTAGGTGACGGGTAGCGAAGGTATGCAGCCGCTGGGGCCTGAGCTACCGCAGCCGCTGGACGACGTTGCGGATGACGCCCACCAGCGTGTCCACATCGTCCTCCGTATGGGCCAGGCTACATCAGGGCAGCTTCCTCTTCCTCAAACAGCGCGCGCAAGGACTTGAGGAGAAAGTCCTTGCCGCCCTGGACTTCCAGAAGGACAGGTTCATCATTGTCGGAAAAATGTATTATGAACGGACCGGAGTCTTGGGCGTGATCAATCGGTCTGTCGCTCAGCTCGATGTGCAGAATATCGACGTCTTTGCTGTAACGAATTTTACTCATATCGAGACCTCCGTCCTGGATGGAAGGCTGGGTCCAGACTAGCGAAAGTAGCCGCCCGGAGCCAAAAAACTACCGCAGCCGCTGTACGACGCCGCGGATGCCGCCTACCAGCGTGTCCACGTCATCCTCCGTCGTCAGCATGTTCATGGCGCCGCCACCGCCCGTTTGAAGCAGGATGCCTTCGTTCAGCATGCCGGTGAAGAGTCCCTTGTGCATCTGCTGGTCGCTGTACACGACAGACCTGTAGTCCACGATTTCCTTGTCCGTGAAGTGGATTCCGAACAGCGAGCCGATGCCGGTTACCTGCGCGGTTACCTCGAGCTCGTCAAAGACCGCGCGCAGCTTTTGGCGCAGCATCTCGCCAAGGCCGTTCATTCTTTCGTATACGTCGGGCGTCAGATTGTTCATGACGACCTCGCCCGCCACCATCGTCATGGGGTTGGCGTTGAACGTACCGGCGTGTGCTACGTCGGCGCCACCGTTGGGGTCGAGAAGCGCCATGACGTCGCGACGTCCGCCCCACGCGCCTACGGGTGTACCGCCGCCGATGATCTTGCCGAACGTCGTCATGTCGGGTATGACGCCCAGCTGCTCCTGCGCTCCCCCAGGTCCGATTCTGAAGCTCTGCACCTCGTCGAAGATAAGAAGTATGTCCAGCTCGGACGTTATGCGCCGAATGCCCTTCAGGAATGGGACGTCCGCGGGAAGGTATCCAAAGCTGGACACCACCGGCTCCATGATGACGCAGGCCAGGTCCTTCTGGTTGTCCCTGATGACCCGCTCGCAGGCGTCGAGGTCGTTGAAGGGCATGACCAGCACGTCTTCGGACACGCTGGGCGGCTGACCCGCGTGCTCGGGAATAGGCGTAGGTCCCTTGGGGTCGAGCTTGCTCGCGGGGGGATGTACGCTAACGGTGACGTACTCGTGGGAGCCGTGGTAGCCGCCC